>JAYUCR010000089.1:0-2326 GCA_043740165.1 Acidobacteriota bacterium
ATCGCGAGGACCGCGAGAGCCGCCAGGAGAATGGCGACGGCGTCGGTCATGGCGAGGGGGGTCGCGGGGGGGGCGCCGGCTGACGGATCGCGGAAGTACATCTGCACCACGACGCGCAGGTAGTAGAAGGCGCCGATGACCGAGGCCAGCAGGCCGACGGCGGCCAGAGGCACGAGGCCGGCGTTGACGACATCCCGGAAGATGTAGAACTTGGCCATGAAGCCGGCCGCGGGCGGGATGCCGGTGAGCGACAGCATGAAGAGGGTCATGGCGGCGGCCAGCAGCGGGCGGCGGCGGCCGAGCCCGGCGTAGGCCGACAGGGCGAATCCCTGATCGCCCTCTCCGTCGCGGCCCAGGATCGCCGACACCGCGAACGCGCCCAGGGTCATGAAGGCGTACACGACGAGATAGAAGAGGATCGATCCGGCGCTCTGTCCCATCTTGCCGACCGCCGCCAGCGCCATGAGCAGGTAGCCCGCATTGGCGATGCTGGAGTAGGCCAGCATCCTCTTTATATTCTGCTGGGCGAGTGCCGTGACGTTGCCGATCAGCATCGTCAGGATCGCGATGACCGCCGTGATGGCGATCCAGCGCGGCTTGATCGGGGAGTCGGCGATGGCCACCGTGAGCACCCGGATGAGGGCCGCGAAGGCGGCCGCCTTGGTGCCGGTGGCCATGAACCCGGCCACGGGGGCCAGCGCCCCCTGGTAGACATCCGGGGCCCAGAAGTGGAACGGCACCGCCGCCACCTTGAACCCCAGGCCGATCAGCAGCAGCGTCCCACCGACGAGGAGGACCGGGTCGAGGCCGCGGTCGCTGGTCGAGGCCAGCGCTTCTCCGATGCCGGGAAGATCGATCCGTCCGGTGGCGCCGTAGAGAAGGGCCATGCCGTACAGGATGAACCCGGTCGAGAAGGCGCCGAGCAGGAAGTACTTCATCGCCGCTTCGATCGCGTAGACCCGCTCGCGCACGAACCCGGCCAGGATGTACAGGGGGATGGAGAGGAGCTCGAGGCCCAGGAAGAGCGACAGGAGATTCACGCTTCCCGCCAGGATCGTCATGCCGGAGATGGCCATCAGGATGAGGGCGTAGAACTCGCCGTGCGCCGCGCCGGCGCGCTCCAGGTGCTCGACCGAGACGAGAACGGTGAAGGCGGCGATGACGACGAAGAGCAGGTGAAAGGCCAGAGCCTGGGAATCGATCAGGAGCGCCCCGTGCATCATGGAGCGCCGCCCGCCCTGCTCCAGCAGAAGCATCGCCGAGGCGGCCGAAAGAGCCAGGATCACCATCGTCAGCGCGGCGCAGATGCGCAGCGTCTGGCGCTGCTTGAGGGCGACGACGAGCAGGATCCAGACCCCGCCCAGCCCCGGGAGCAGGACGGGAAGAAGCGGGCCGATGCCGCTCCCGCCGATGCCGAGCAGCGCGTCCCTCATCGCAGCACAAAATAGAGGATCACGACCGTCCCCATGAAGAACGCCAGGGCGTACTGGCGCACATAGCCGGTCTGCACCAGGCGGATCAGCTCGCCTCCCAGGTCGGTCGTGAAGCTGACGGCGTTGACCGTGCCGTCGACGATGCGCCGATCGAAGGCGGACGACAGCCGGCACAGGCCGCGGTATGGCGCCAGGATCGCAGCGTCGTAGATTTCGTCGACAAAGTACTTGCCGCGGATCAGGCGGAGCAGGAGCGACGGCGCGCCGGATGGCAGCGGGCCGCGCCGGTAGAGCCCGGCGGCGAAGGCGATCGAGGCCCCGGCCACGACGAGGGTGACGATCATCGCCGCCCCTTCCGACAGGGGGGGCGCGGCGTGCGCCGTCGCGGCGGCCGGCGGCAGGACCGGCTCGAGCCAGCGCTCGAGGAAGTTCGGCAGCGCGGCGCCGCCGAGAAAATGCGGCACACCGAGGAACCCCGCCAGCATCGAGCCGATCGCGAGCAGCCCGAGCGGCAGCGTCATCGAGGGCGGCGATTCGTGCAGGTGGTGCTCGGCCTCCTGGCTGAGGCGCGACGGCCCCGCGAAGGTCAGCATGTAGAGGCGGGTCATGTAGAAGGCGGTGAGACCGGCCGTGGCGACGCCGATCAGCCACAGCCAGAGGCTGCCGCCCGGCCCGGCCAGCGCCGACCAGAGGATCTCGTCCTTGGAGAAGAAGCCCGCGAACGGCGGGACGCCGGCGATCGCCAGCGTCGCGACCAGGAAGGTGGCGTGAGTGATCGGCAGCCGGGATCGGAGCCCCCCCATCCGGGTGATGTCCTGCTCGCCGGAGAGGGCGTGGATCACCGACCCGGCCCCCAGGAACAGCAGCGCCTTGAAGAACGCGTGCGTCATCAG
>JAYUCR010000090.1:0-2322 GCA_043740165.1 Acidobacteriota bacterium
TTGTTGCCGAAGGTCGACGAGTGGTACATCGGGTTCGCATGGAACGCCGCGTAGATCGTGTCCGTGGTGGTGAACGATCCGCACGGGATCACCCCCCCCGACAGCGCCTTCGCGAGACACATGATGTCGGGGACGACGTTCCAGTGGTTCACGCCGAACAGCGCGCCGATCCGGCCGAGGCCGGTCTGCACCTCGTCGGCGATCAGGAGGACGCCTTTCCTGGTGCAGATCTCCCTCACTTTCGGGAAGTAGTCGTCGGGCGGGACGATGACGCCACCTTCTCCCTGCACCGGCTCCAGGATGACGGCGGCGGTGTCGGCGTCGATGGCGCGCTCGATGGCGGCCGCGTCGCCGTAATCCACGAAGCGGACGTCCTGCAGGAGCGGCTGGAACGGCGCCCGGAACACCTGCCGGCCAGTAACTGACAGGGCACCTAGAGACTTGCCGTGGAAGGCGTTGTGGGTCGAGATGTAGCCGCGCTTGCCGGTGAACAGCCGCGCCAGCTTCAGCGCCCCCTCCACCGCCTCGGTGCCGCTGTTGCAGAAGAAGGTCCGCGTCAGGTCCCCCGGCGCCACCTCGGCCAGGCAGCGCGCCGCGTAAGCCGTGATCGGGTTGACCAGGTACTGGCTGTGCAGCGGCATCCGATCCATCTGCGACTTGACCGCCGCGATCACCTCCGGATGGCAGTGGCCCAGCGAGAAAATGCCGTAGCCGCCGAGGCAGTCGATGAACTCCTCGCCGTAGATGTTCCGGATGAGCGACCCTTCGCCGCTCCACTCGACCAGGTTGCGGTCGCGATCGCGATCCTTGGTCTTGGGGAAGCGGCGCAGATAGGTGTTCCAGTTGTCGATCCCCTCGGCCGCGATGGCATCCTGCTCGGCGCGGTCGAGGGGGTGGTCGATCGGCAGCTTCACGTCAGGCTCCTCAAGGTGTCGTCCAGGTGCCCCAGGACCTCGTCGATCTGTTCCCGGGCAATGAAAAGCGCCGGCTCGATGCGGATGGTCTTGGCGTTGAGCAGCGTGCCGGCGACCAGCACGCCGCGCCGGAACAACCCCGCCGCCACCGAGTAACCGAACTCGGTGTCGTTGAACTCGACGCCGATCAGGAGACCCTTGCCACGGACGTCGACGATGACGTCGGCGTAGCGCGCCTGGATCTCCCGCAGCCCGTTGAGGAAGTACTCCCCCTTCTCGGCCGCCTGCCCCGGCAGGTCCTCGCTCAGCGTCACGTTGATCGCGGCGATGCCGGCGGCGCAGGCCAGCGGGTTGCCGCCAAATGTAGAAGAGTGCAGGAACGGGTTCTGCTCCAGCACCTTCCAGATCTCGGGCGTCGACACGAACGCCGAGAGCGGCATCACGCCGCCGCCGAGCGCTTTCCCGAGACACATGATGTCGGGGACCACGTTCCAGTGGTCGACCCCGAACAGCTTTCCGGTCCGCCCCATGCCGGTCTGCACCTCGTCGGCGATCAGCAGCACGTCGTACTCGTCGCAGATCGCCCGCAGGCGCGGCCAGTAGTCGTCCGGCGGGACGATGGCGCCGGCCTCGCCCTGCACCGGCTCGGCGACCACGGCCGCGATGTCCAGACCCACGTCGCGCGCCTTCTTGAGCTGCCATTCGACCTCGTCGGCGTCGCCGAAGTCGACGAAGTAGACGTCCTGGAGCAGCGGCTCGAACGCGATCCGGAACTCCGCCTTCCCCATGAGGGAGAGGGAGCCATAGGACTTGCCGTGGAAGCCGCGGAGGGTCGAGATGAAGCCTGATTTCTCGGTGTAGAGGCGGGCCAGCTTCATCGCCCCTTCCACCGCGTCGGTGCCGTTGTTGATGAAGAAACACTTCTGCAGATTGCCCGGGGCGATCTCGCCCAGCAGCTCCGCCAGGGCGCCGCGCAGCGGATCCAGAAGCTCCTGGCTCGACATCGGCATCCGATCCAGCTGGTGCCGCACCGCCTCGACGATGCGCGGGTGCCGGATGCCGGCACTGTAGATGCCGAACCCTCCCAGGCAGTCGATGTAGCGCCGCCCGCCCACGTCCTCGATGTAGGTCCCGTCACCACTCCACTCGATCGAGGCGTACTGCTCCGCCTCGGCCACCGACTTGCGATAGGCCAGAAAGCCGCTGTTGAAGTAGGTGGAGAAGGAGCGGACCGTCTCCTTGATGATCAGCTTTCTCTGCGAAGGGGTGGGGCGGCCGGGCCGCCTGATGATATCCAGCCAGCGCTGCGACTCCTTGATCACCTTGTCGACCGACATCCGCCGGGCACCGCGACGCGCCCGGGCCTTCGCCTTGACCTTGGCGCTCACCCGGATGGCCGGCTTGAGGG
>JAYUCR010000091.1:0-2320 GCA_043740165.1 Acidobacteriota bacterium
TGCCCGCTCGCTGCCGGTGATCAAGCAGGCCGCCGAAGTCCTGCTCTCCTTCATGCCGCCCGACATCGCCGAGACGCTGAGCAATACGGCCTTGATGAAGAACCCGGGCCTTCCCGCCGCCAAGTCCGACAATCCCCAGGGCGAATCGGGCTACCAGAATAACGAGACCCAGGGCCTCGACAATCTCATTCAGGGCACCGGCGAGACGCAAAAGCCGGCCTTCGGCCAGAGCGGCGACCAATGACCGATGATTTCGATTTCGACGGCGACCGGCTTCGCGAGGAGTGCGGTGTCTTCGGCATTTACGGCCACCCGGACGCCGCGACCCTGACCGCTCTCGGACTGCACGCCCTGCAGCACCGCGGCCAGGAATCGGCCGGCATTGTTTCGTCCAGCGGCGGGCGGCTGCACGAAGAGAAGGGGATGGGCCACGTCGGGCGCATCTTCAAGCGCAAGCAGCTGCGTCGCCTCAAGGGCTCCCTCGCGATCGGCCACGTGCGCTACTCCACCGCCGGCAAGAGCAACCTGGTCAACGCGCAGCCGTTCCGCATCGACTCGTGCAAGGGCGAGGTGGCGATCGCGCACAACGGCAACCTGGTGAACGCGGCGCAGATCCGCCGGGCCCTGGAGGCGGAAGGCTCCATCTTCCGCTCCTCTTCCGACACCGAGGTGATCCTGCACCTGATCGCCAAGTCCTCCGCCCCCGACCTGGAGGCCGCCATCGTGGCGGCGCTGAAGCAGGTGGAGGGGGCCTATTCGCTGGTGTTCATCGCTCCGGACCGGATCATCGGCGTGCGCGACCCGCACGGGTTCCGTCCGCTGGCGCTCGGACGGCTGGGCGAGGCGCACATCATCACCAGCGAGTCGTGCGCCCTCGATCTCATCGACGGAACCCTGGTGCGCGAGATCGAGCCGGGCGAGATGGTGGTGCTGGGGCCGGGCGGCGCCACGTCGTACCGGCCGTTCCCCAAAGTGCAGCCGGCGCAGTGCATCTTCGAATACGTCTACTTCGCGCGCCCGGACTCCTTCATGTTCGGCCGCGCCGTGCACGAGGTGCGCAAGCGCCTCGGGCGCGAGCTGGCGCGCGAGCAGCCGGTCGATGCCGACGTCGTGGTGCCGATCCCCGATTCCGGCGTCTACCACGCCCTCGGCTACGCGGAGGTGTCGAAAGTACCCCTTGAGTTCGGCATGGTGCGCACCCACTACGTGGGCCGCACCTTCATCGAGCCGCGCCAGTCGATCCGCCACTTCGGCGTGAAGCTGAAGCTCAACCCGGTGAAGAGCCTCCTGCAGGGGAAGCGCGTCGTCCTGATCGACGATTCGATCGTGCGCGGCACGACCAGCCGGAAGATCGTCGCCATGGTGCGCGCCGCCGGGGCCCGCGAGGTCCACATGCGGATCTCCTGCGCCCCGACCGTCGGCCCGTGCTATTACGGCGTCGACACGCCGCGGCGCTCCGAGCTGATCGCCTCGTCCCACAGCGTCGAGGAGATCCGGCGCTTCATCGAGGCCGATTCGCTGGGCTACCTCTCGCTCGAAGGCATGCGCCGCGCCGTCGGCGAAGGCGACACCTTCTGCACCGCCTGTTACGACAACAAGTACCCGGTCGCGGTGCCGGAGGAGCAGCCGGTCCGGATCGCCACCCAGCGCCACACCTCCTAGGAGAGAGCCGCCGCCATGCCGACCACACCCACGGGCGTGGATCTCGATCGTCTGGCCATCAACACCCTCAAGACCCTCGCCATCGACGCCGTCGAGCAGGCGAAGTCCGGCCACCCCGGGTTGCCGATGGGGGCCGCCGATTACGCCTACCTGCTCTGGACCCGGTTCCTGCGCTTCGACCCGGAACGGCCCGACTGGCCGGATCGCGACCGCTTCGTCCTGTCGGCGGGGCATGGCTCGATGCTGCTGTACGGCCTGCTGCATCTGTCCGGCTTCGATCTGCCGATGGAGGAGCTGAAGCGGTTCCGGCAGTGGGACAGCCGGACCCCGGGCCACCCCGAGCACGGCCTTGCCCCCGGCATCGAAACCACCACCGGCCCGCTCGGGCAGGGATTGGGGAACAGCGTCGGCATGGCGATCGCCGCGCGCCGATTCGCGGAGCGCTTCAACACCCCGGACGAGCGGATCGTCTCCCATCGCATCTGGGCGCTGTGCAGCGACGGCGACATGATGGAAGGGGTGGCCAGCGAAGCGGCCTCGCTGGCCGGCCACCTGGGCCTCTCCAACCTGACGCTGATCTACGACGACAATCGGATCACCATCGAAGGGAGCACCGATCTCGCCTTCAGCGAGGATGTGGGCCGCCGCTTCGAAGCGT
>JAYUCR010000092.1:0-2320 GCA_043740165.1 Acidobacteriota bacterium
CCCGAGCAGGGGCTGGCGCGCATCCCGGAGTCGATCCCGTTCGAGCAGGCGGCGATCTGCGCCTGCACCCTGGGCACAGCGCTCCACGTGGCGCGCACCAGAGGGGCCGTGCAGGCGGGCGAAACGGTGCTGATCACGGGTGCTTCGGGCGGCGTCGGCCTGCACGCCATCCAGGTCTGCCGCCTGCTCGGGGCGCGCGTCTGCGCCGTCACCTCGTCGCCGAAGAAGGCGGGCCCCCTGAAGGAGGCCGGCGCCGACGAGGTGATCGTCTCTCCCGATCTCGATTTCGCGCGCGAGGTCCGCCGCCGCACCGGCGGCAAGGGCGCCGACGTGGCGCTCGAGATCACCGGCTCCCTGACCTTCGACCAGGCGCTGCGATCCCTGGCGCCGGCCGGACGGCTGATCATGGTCGGCAACCTCGAGACCCGTCCGGTCCCGGTCAATCCGGGTCTTCTCATCCTGAAGGAGCTGGAGATCCGCGGCTCGTTCGCCACCTCGGTCGCGGAGCTTCAGGAGACCTTCAACCTCATCCTCGATCGGAAGCTCCATCCGGTGGTGTCGCGCGTCATGCCGCTTTCCGCCGCGGCCGAGGCGCACCGGATGCTGTACGACCGCGAGGTGGTCGGACGGATCGTGCTGACGGTCTGAGGGGGCATTCACCTGAAGCGTCGTGACGATTCTGAAGTCGGCGCCCTGAGGCGTGCTCCGTCGTCTGCACCGGATTATGTTCGCCTCCCAGTACGAATGGGAGGGACCGACCATGCGCCCAAGGAGCCGACCGTTCCGAGTCCTCAACTTCATTCTCATGGGGGTGATGTTCGCTCCGGCGGCCGCAGGACGGGCCGTCGCCGCTTCGTCCCCGGCCCGCCTCGCGGAGGCGCATCCGCCTGCGGCGGCTCCTCCGAACGAGACGGAGATCCAGGCTCTCCTTCTGCCGCGCCCCGACATCGCGGCGCTGAAGGAGATCGGGCCCGGCGTTCTTCCGGTCATGGCCCGCATCTACGAGCGGTCCGACGAACCGGCGCGCGCCACGATCGCCTACGCCTTCTACTCGCTCGGCTGGAAGTCGCCCGAGGCGAAGCGGGCGTTGATGAAGGACGTGCACACCGAGTCGCGCGATCTGCGCCTGCAGGTGCAGTGGGCCCTCGGCCGCGTCAGCAATGATGCCGATGTCGTCGACGTTCTGCTGGCCAACATGCAGAATGACGACAATCCGCTGTTCCGCGACAAGGCGGCCTGCGCCCTCGCCAGCGATCAGATCCACCTGACCGAAGGGCAGAAACTCCAGCTCTATGGCCGGTTGATCGAGGCGCTTCGCGATCCCAAGCCTCAAGTGCGGGACATCGCTCTCAAAGTGCTGCAGGAGCAGACCGGGCAGACCAAGGGATTCGATCCGAATGCGCCGCCGGCAGAACGGGAAGCGCAGATAAGTGCGTGGGAACAGTGGCTCCAGGAGTACCGCGCCAACCAGTGAGCCGGCCATCCGGATTGCCCGCCCTGGCCATCGCCCCGATCGCCCTGACGGCGTTCCTGGCCGTGGCGCCGGGCTTCGCCGCGATCTCGTCCGCCGCGTCGGGTGCCGCCGGCCCGGCGGCGACGGCGGGCCTCCTCGTCAGCTACTCCTTCGAGGATGACCTCGTCGCCACCGGGCCCGATACCTTCGCCGTCTACCGGGCTGCGAAAGGGCATGTCGGCCTGTCCAGCGCCTTTCACCTCAGCGGATATCAGTCGGTGGAGATCCGTGACGCCGCCGGCGACGGTCAGTTCCCGGAGCTGCAGGGCTATTTCCCGCGGCGCGAGCACGGCAACCTTTATGCTCACTTCGCCATCCTGACCACCGATCCGCGCCAGGCCTTCAACGTGGCGCTGGCCGGGCCGGAATGGTTCGCGCTGGCCAAAGACGGCATCGGCTTCTGGCTGCAGGGTCGGGACGGCTTTCTCTACCAGGTTTCGGACAGCATGCCGAAGCGGCTTGCGCCCCTTCGCCCGTTCGTCTGGTACATCGTCGATGTCACCTACCGCGTCGACGACGGGACCTACGACCTGGTGATCCATGAGGAGGGTCATGGCGCGCCGCTCGTGGCCCGCGAGCGCCAGGCCAACGCGACGCACCAGCCGGGATCGGCGATCGACAAGTTCTCGTTCATCGGCGACAACGGCGACGATCGCTCCGAGGTGGTCTACTACGTGGACGACGTGGTTCTCTCGGCGGAAGGGCCGATCGAGGCCACGACGTTCGCGGCGCCGGGCCGGCGGCGGCTGTTCATCGATTCCTGGTTCGACGCCGTGAAGGCGATGAGCCGGTCCCGCGATTGTCTGC
>JAYUCR010000093.1:0-2311 GCA_043740165.1 Acidobacteriota bacterium
ACCCGATCGGCATCCACGTGCAGGGAGTGCAGCCGCCCGCAGGAGGGGCATTCCACCCCGTCGCGCGGCTCGGCCACCGGAATCCGGAGCGGACGGTTGCAGCCTTCGCAGACGAACGCCGCCGTCATCGTTCGCGCGTCGCGCCGAGGGCTCACATCGGCCCCGCGCCGTGCACCGTGAGGTAGCGCGCCAGGAACTCGCCAATCATCACGAAAATCACCGCTATATAAAGGATGCCGGTGGCCGACTGGGTGGAGCGGATGCGAGCCGTCTCATGCACCATCCAGGCGAACACCGCGGGGCCGAGCAGCCCGAAGAAGACCCGCTGCCAGAAAAAGAAACCGCGATCCACGGCGACGCCGCGCAGGTAAGGTGCCAGGCCGCCCGGCGCCGCCAGGCCGTACAGGGCCAGGGCCAGCAGGAGCAGCCCCGCCCGCACGGCGATCGCAACCCCCAGGAGGCGCGCGAACCGCACCAGGTGTCGCTCGGAGAGACGGAAGCGGACGAGATAGAAGTGGCCGAGATCCATCGCCACGATCACCACCCCGAGCAGGAAACCGGCGGCCTCGGCGCTGGCGACGTGCAGCCAGCGGCCGCGGCCCGCGGCGAGGACCCAGCCGTCGAGGCCCACGGCCAGGGCGGCCGAGGCGGCCGCCAGCCACAGGAGGGCGAGCCCGCTGCGCCCCCCCGGCAGGACGCCGCGCCCACCGCGCCCCTGGGGGAGGTAGAGAATCGTGATGAAGAGAAGCGCCAGGAGCCCGGCGAGAAGGGCGCTGTCGCACGCCAGTCCGGCCAGGCCGGACCGCGCGTGCGCCGGCGTCCAGGGCGCCTCCCCCGACCGCCACGGGATCACGAGCATCAGGCACGCGAGCGCCAGGCCGGCGTGCAGGGCGGAGTAGAAGCGCCCCAGATCGGCGCGCGGCGACATCAGGAGGGCCGCGAGGATCCCGGCTCCGGCGAGGGTGAAGAACGACGACGCGACCGTCGAGCCGATCATCAGCCGCCGATCTGCCACATCTTCCGGGGCAGGCGCTCGGCGTAATAGTCGCGCAGATCCAGGCTGCCTCCCCGCTCCTTGCGGGCCACCTCCCCGGCGAGCGCGCGCAGGAGATCGGCGTCCGATCCGCCGCCGCGCAAGATAGGCCGCAAGTCGGTCTCGGTGCGCGCGAACAGGCAGTTCCGCACCATGCCGTCCGCCGTCAGCCGGAGCCGGTCGCAGCCGGCGCAGAACGGCTCGGTCACCGAGTTGATGAAGCCGATGTCGCCGACGCCGTCTGCGAACCGGTAGACGCTGGCCGGCGCCGAGGGGCGCTCGCGACCGGCGGGCTGCAGCGGATGCAGCGCCTCGATCCGGCGCCGCACCTCGGCGCCGGGGATGAGGCGCTCCGCCTCGAACGGCTCCCCGCCTCCGAGCGGCATCATCTCGATGAAGCGCACCTGGTAGGGGCGGGTGCGGGCGAGCTCCGCGAAGCGCTCAATCTCCTGATCGTTGATGCCGCGCATCAGCACGACGTTGATCTTGATCGGGACGGCGCCCAGCCGCTCGAGCTCCCGGAGCCCCGCCAGGGCGCGCGGCAGCGCGTCACGGCGGCTGGCCTCAAGGAAGGTCGAGGCCTCGAGCGCATCGACGTGGACGTTGAAGCGCGTCACCCCCGCCGCCAGGAGGGGCTCCGCCAGCTCCGGCAGCAGCAACCCGTTGGTCGTGACCGCCACCTCCTCCAGTCCCGGCAGCCCGGCGAGCATCCCCACCAGCGTCGGCAGGTCGCGGCGCAGCAGCGGCTCGCCACCCGTCAACCGGACCTCCCGGATGCCGTTCTCCACCAGCAGGCGAACGATGCGCTGAATCTCCTCGAAGCTGAGGATCAACTTCTTGTCGAACCAGGCGATCCCGCCTTCCGGCATGCAGTACAGGCAGCGCAGGTTGCAGCGATCGGTGACCGACACCCGCAGGCTGCGGGCGATACGGCCGAAGCCGTCCACGAGGCGGTTCTCGGGTGCCGGGGTCGAATCCTGAGGAGCCATCGAGCCCCCATTATAGGCGGACGGCACCGCGGCGGGGCGAACGCGGCCCACGCGAATACTCGGACAGGCTCCTAGGGCAGGCTGCCGTCGAGCGGCGGCAGGTCGAAGGTGTCGTCAGCCGGTTCCGCGGTTTCCTTCTTCTTGTAGAGCAGCCGTTCCACCACCTGCCCGCGCACCAGGTGCTGCCGGACAATTTCGGCCACATCCTGGGGTCGCACCCCGCTGTAGACCACCGCGTCGGGATAGATGATGAGGTTCGGCCCGTAGGTGCACAGACCGAAACAGAGGC
>JAYUCR010000094.1:0-2303 GCA_043740165.1 Acidobacteriota bacterium
CTACACCCGCTTCAAAGCCGACGAGTCGGCGCAGGCGATCACCGGCGCCTACCGTCGTCTGAATGCGGAGGACAACCTGGAGCGCCAGCCGATCCACGAGCACGTCAGCCGCTATGTCCCGCCGGTCGCGTTGGCGCGGGGAGTGGCGCGGGACGGGGCACGGGGAGGGGGACACTGACCGGAGCATTGCGGGTCGCCCGGAAGGGCGTCGTGATCGGCGCGCTCTTCGGCGCGGCATGGCTTTCGGCATGCGCCGATCGTCAGCCGGAAGCACCCGCCGCGGCGGCGCCGCGGGTGTTGCCCCCGGCGGCCGTCGCGTTCACCGACGTGACGAAGGCCGCCGGCATCGCGTTCACGCACCACAGCGGCGCGCGCGGCAGGAAATACCTCCCGGAGACGATGGGCTCGGGTGTGGTTTTCTTCGATGCCGACGGCGATGGCCGGCCCGACCTGTTTTTCGTCAACAGCGCCGACTGGCCGGATAGCCGCAGGGGTCCATCGCACCCGGCGCTCTACCACAACCGCGGCGACGGCACATACGAGGACATCACGAAGAAGGCCGGGCTGCAAATCGAGATCTACGGCATCGGCGCGACGGCGGCCGACTACGACAACGACGGCGACGCCGATCTGTTCGTCAACGCGCTCGGGCCCGATCGCCTGTTCCGCAACCGCGGCGATGGCACCTTCGAGGACGTCACGGCGAGCGCCGGGGTCGGCGATCCCGGCTTCGGCTCGAGCGCCACCTTCCTCGACTACGATCGCGACGGCTGGCTCGATCTTTTCCTCTGCAACTACGTTCAGTGGACCGCGGAGAACGACATCTACTGCACGCTCGACGGGGTCAGAAAGTCGTACTGCACCCCCGAGTCGTATAAGGGTGCCACCAACCGCCTGTTCCGCAACCGCGGCGACGGCACGTTCGAGGATGTCTCCGCGAAGGCGGGGGTGCAGAATCCGGCCGGCAAGTCGCTCGGGGTCGTCGCCCTCGACTATGACGACGACGGGTTCACCGACCTCGCCATCGCCAACGACACGCAACCGAATTTCCTGTACCACAACCGCGGCGACGGCACCTTCGCGGAGGTGGGGAAGGTGGCCGGTATCGCCTTCAGCGAGGAAGGGAAGGCGCGTGGCGCCATGGGGATCGACGCCGCCGATTACGACGACAGCGGCCGCGAGAGCCTGCTGATCGGCAACTTCTCGAACGAGATGCTGGCGCTGTATCACAACGAAGGGCGCGGCCTGTTCATCGACGACGCCGCCTCCTCCGGCATCGGCCAGCCGAGTCTCCTGACACTTGCCTTCGGGTGCTTTTTCTTCGACTACGATCTCGACGGCGCGCTCGATCTGTTCGTCGCCAACGGCCATGTCGAAAACGAGATCAACCGCGTCCAGCCGTCGGTCACCTATGCCGAGCCGCCGCACCTGTTCCGCGGCCTGGGCGGCGGACGCTTCGAGGAGGCGACGAGCAGGGCCGGGGCCGATCTGCAGCGCCCGGTGGTGGCGCGCGGCGCCGCCTACGCCGACGTCGACGCGGACGGCGATCTCGACATCGCCCTGAACGTCAACGGAGGTCCCGCCGTCCTGCTGCGCAACGACGGCGGCAACTCCGGCGCCTGGATCCGTCTCCGGCTGATCGGCACCAAATCCAACCGTGACGCCATCGGCGCCCGCGTCCGGCTCACCGTCGGCGGTCGCACTCAGACGCGCACGGTCCGCGCCGCCGCATCGTACGCATCGCAGAGCGAGATGATCCTGACGTTCGGCCTGGGCCCGAACGCGGCGCCGGCCGCCGTCGAGGTGCGCTGGCCGGACGGCGCCCTCCAGACCTTCAATGGGATCGCCGCCGGCCGGACCTCCGTGCTGAAGCAGGGCGCCTCCACCGCCGAGTGATCCGACCTCGCGCCTTCCTGCTCTGCGCCCTGGCGCTGATCTCCTCCTGTTCGCGCATCGGGAGCGGCGGCCGGTGCGAGGGCAAGCCCCGCCCCGCGCTGGGTCTCGATCACATCTCCATCGTCGTCGCGAGCCTCGATGAGGTCGCTTTCCAGTACCACGCGCTCGGCTTCACGCTCAAGGCGGGACGGGCGCACTCCAACGGCCTGCGCAACCAGCATGTCAAGTTCGCCGACGGGACCGAGATGGAGCTGATCACCGCCCCCGACCCGAGCGATGACCTGGCCAAGGAGTACCGGCAGCTGGTGCAGGGCGGCGAAGGGCCGGCCTTCCTGGCGCTGTTCCCGCCGTCGTTCGAGGCGGGGCTGCGGACCCTCGACGCCAGCGGCCTGCCGTTCCATCGCGAA
>JAYUCR010000095.1:0-2299 GCA_043740165.1 Acidobacteriota bacterium
ACCCACCGCGGAACTTCCAGATTGCCCGGGTAACCCGTGTCGGCGATCACCTGCCAGCCGTTCCGGGCGCTTTCGGCCGCGCAGCGATCCACCGCGGCATCGTAAGTGCCGTCCACCAGGACGACGCGGGCCTGTTCCCCGCGGATCGCCTCGACCCGGGCCGGAACCGAACGGGCCGGTATGAAGATAACCGCCTCGAGGCCGGCACGCCGGGCCGCCCAGGCGACCGCCCGTCCGTGGTTGCCGTCGGTGGCGGTGGCAACCACCGCGGGCCGGCGTGACCCGTTCCGCGCGCACTCCTCCAGCGTCCGGTGCAGGGCCCACGAAGCCCCCAGGGCCTTGAACGCCTTCAGCCCGAACCGCTCCGACTCATCCTTGACGTACAGGTTTCCCAGGCCGAGGCTCCGGGCGAGGGAGGGGCAGACCTGAAGCGGAGCGGGAGAGTAACCCTCGAGGGAGCGATGGAACGCCACCACCGGTCCGGTTTGCGAGCTCTCGGTTGCGGCCCCGGCGGTTCGCGCCACGTCCTGTGAGCGGTAGGGATTGAATCGATAGCGCATCCGGTCGGGATGATAAACTCCAACGCCCCGGACGGGAAGGTATCCATGCCATGAACCCCGGAGATCATTGGAGCTCAAGATGAATCGACGCATCGCACTTTTCCCCGCTCTGCTTCTGGCCGTCCTCTTGCCTTTCGCGTCGAGTGTTGCGGCCGCCGAAGCCAAGCAGCCGCTGGCGCAGTTGCCCTATTCCCCCAGCCTGGACCCGGCGTCCATGGACTCGACGGCCAATCCCTGCGTCGACTTCTACCAGTACTCCTGCGGCGGCTGGATCAAAAAGAATCCGATCCCGGCCGACCAGGCGCGCTGGAGCGTCTACGGCAAGATGACCGACGAGAACCAGCAATATCTCTGGGGCCTCCTGCAGGAGGCGGCCGCCAGCGGGGCTAAGCGCACCCCGGCGCAACAGAAGACCGGCGATGACTTCGCCGCCTGCATGGATGAGCCGGCGGTGGAGACGATCGGGATGAAGCCGATCCTGGCCGATTTCGCGGCGATCAAGGGGCTCGGCTCGACGGCACAGCTGGCGCCGCTCGTCGGCCGCCTGCACATGGAGACCGGTGGCAGCGTCCTTTTCGGATTCGGATCGAACCAGGACTTCAGCGACTCCTCGCGGGTGATCGCCTTCGCCGTCTCCGGCGGGCTGGGGCTTCCCGATCGCGACTACTACGTCAAGGACGACGCGCGATCGCAGGAGACGCGAAAGGAGTACGTCGCCCACATGACCCGGATGTTCGGGCTGGTGGGCGATTCTCCGGAGTCGGCGGCCGCCGCGGCGCAGACGGTGCTGCGGATCGAAACCGGCCTCGCCAAGGCGACCCTGACGCGGGTGGAGCAGCGCGATCCCTACAAGCTCTTTCACGACATGAAGCTGAAGGAGTTCCAGGCGATGGTGCCGTCGTTCCGGTGGAGCGAGTACTTCTCCGCCATCGGCCTCAAGGGCCCCGCGCACCTCAACGTCACCGAGCCGGATTTCTACAAGCAGGTCGAATCGACTCTCAAGGGGGAAAGCCTGGCGAATCTCAAGACCTATCTCCGCTGGCACGTGCTCACCGAGCGGGCGCCCTACATGTCGAAGGCCTTCTCGCAGGAGGACTTCAACTTCTTCCGCAAGTATCTGCGCGGCGTGCAGGAGATGCCGCCGCGCTGGAAGCGGTGCGTCCAGTTCATCGACCGCGACCTGGGTGAAGCGCTCGGGCAGGTGTTCGTCGAGAAGAATTTCAGCCCGGCGCTGAAAGCCCGCACGCTCGAGATGGTGCGTCAGATCGAAAACGCCATGGAGGCCCGCATCCAGGGTCTCGACTGGATGGAAGCGGCCACGAAGACGCGCGCCCTCGAGAAGCTGCACGCCATGCGCAACAAGATCGGGTACCCGGACCAGTGGCGCGACTACGGCCCGGTGCGCATCGAGCGCGGTGACTTCGCCGGCAACGTGACGCGCGCCCAGGCCTTCGAGTCGAAGCGGCAGCTCGGCAAGATCGGCAAGCCGGTTGACCGCGGCGAGTGGGAGATGACGCCCCCCCAGGTGAATGCCTACTACAACCCGTTCATGAATGACATCAACTTCCCGGCCGGGGTCCTGCAGCCGCCGCTGTACGATCCGAAGCTGGATGACGCCCCGAACTACGGCAACACGGGCGGCACCATCGGCCACGAGCTGACGCACGGCTTCGACGACGAGGGGCGCCAGTTCGACGCCCGCGGGAACCTCAAGGACTGGTGGACCGAGAAGGACGGCA
>JAYUCR010000096.1:0-2290 GCA_043740165.1 Acidobacteriota bacterium
GCGTCGCTCCATGCGGCGGCGCCGCTATCCTTCCTGGTGTGCGCGGCGGCGATGGGGCTGATCGTCGTCTGCTTCGCCGAGGCGGGAAAGCGGGTCGACCTGACGGGCGGACCGTACGCCTATGTCGAGGTGGCGTTCGGATCGTTCGCGGGGTTTCTGGCGGGGGTGCTGGTCTGGCTGCTCGGGACCCTGGCGGTCGCGGCGGTCAGCACCATCTTCGCCGACTCGGTGGGGGCGCTCGTGCCGCTCCTCGCGGGCCCGCTCGGTAGGGCGGCCGTGCTGATCGCGACCTTCGGCGCGTTGAGCGCGGTCAACATCCGCGGCGTCCGGCAGGGCACGCGGCTGAACGCGGTGGCGACGGCGGCGAAGCTGCTGCCGCTCCTGCTGCTCATCGTCGTCGGAGCCTTCGCCATCCGGCCGGCCAATCTCGCCTTGACGGAGCCGGTCTCGGCCGCCGCCGTGGCGCGCGCCTCGATACTTCTCATCTTCGCCTTCTGCGGGGTCGAGAGCGCGCTCGTGCCGAGCGGCGAGATCAAGGACGTGCGGCGGACGGTGCCCCGGGGCATTCTGCTCGGGATGGTCGTGATCACCGCCGTCTACCTGGCGATTCAACTGGTGGCGCAGGGTGTTCTCGGCCCCGGGCTGGCCACGGAGCGCGCTCCCCTCGCCGCGGCCGCGGGCAAGGTGTTCGGCCCCTGGGGCGAGACGATGCTCCTGGTCGGCGCCACGGTGTCGATGTTCGGCTACGTGAGCGGGATGACGCTGGCGGTGCCGCGCGCCCTCTTCGCCTTCGGGCGCGACGGCTTCCTGCCGCGCGTCGTGGCCCGCGTGCACCCGGAGTACCGCACACCGCACGTGGCGATCGCGACGCAGAGCGTCATCGTCTGCATCCTCGCGATCACGAGCGGCTTCGAGAGGCTGGCGATCCTCGCGAACCTTTCGACGTTGCTGCTGTATGCCGCCTGTTGTCTTGCCGCCTGGGAGCTGGCGCGGCGCGATCCCGAGGTTTTCAGCGGGGCGGTCGCGGGCGCGACGCCCGCCGGGGCTGGGATTTCCTGGGTGGCGCGCCGCCGGTGGCGCGCCTCGGTGGTGCCGCTGACGGCGTGCGCGGCGATTCTCTGGCTGCTGACGAGCATTACGAGGGAGGAGTGGAAGATCGCCTGCCTGGTGCTGGCGGCGGCGAGCGCACTGTTCACTCTGACCGGCCGCGCGCGCCGGCGGGCGCGCGCGGCCGTCTGAGCCGTTCGAGCTAGCTCTTGGTGAAGGTGATCTCCATCATCTTGATTTCCTTGCCATCCTTGCCCGGACCGTACATCTCCATCACCTCGGTCGTCGGGCTCGTCCAGCGGGTGGTCAGGCGCGACTTCACCGGTGCTTTCTTGACCGGATCGTTCCAGGTGCCGGTGAAGGTGCAGACCTTCTGAGCGTCGCAGGTGCCGGTGCTCGTCATGAGGCCGGTCGACATGCTGTCGTTCCAGGTCGACCAGAACTTGCCGGTGACGTTGTCGAAGCCCATCATGCCGTGACCGGTGAACGGCATCCCCATCATCGAGCTGGTCATTTCCTCCTCGAGCACGCGCCCGTCGAGCATCGTCTTGCGTGTCGCGGTGCCCTCCGACTCCATGGGCGGCTTGCCCGGCTCGTGCCAGGTCTTGACCTTGAGGCTGTAGCTGCCGGCCGTCGAGGCCAGCCACTGGTGTTGCGGGCCCGGCGTGCCGGCCTTCTGGTACGCCTCCATCTCGGCCTTCTGCTCGGGCGTCATCTGCGGTGGCTCCTTCATGCCTTGCGCCAGCAGGGGCGTGACCAGCAGCGCGACGGCGGCGGCGACGGACAGGGTTCCTGCAATTTTGCGGACCATGGTTCCTCCTCAGGAGTTACGGTTCGGGGGCGCATTATACCGCGATGTTCCCGAACCTGGATCCGGCATCGGTCCGGACTCACCCGCACCGCCAGCCGCGCGCGATTGACACGAATCGCCCGCCGCCGGATGATGAAGCCGTGCCGTCAGGCCCCGACGCCCGGACAGCCCTAAGTGGCTTATGGCTGACCGGGCCCGTCAGCCTAAACGGGCGGGTCCGATTCTCTCGACTACCGCAAGCGGAGCAATTGAACGACCTACAGCCGGGGAGTCTTTCAGGTCTTCGCGAAACGCAGATCAGGGTTATCCGGCAAACGAAGTTCAGTCCATTTGAGCGTTGGCAAGACAGGAGCTAGGACGACGAAGTGAAAGACCCTAAAGTCGTGCTCGGATATCTCATCATCGTTGGCTCCATCCTCACGCCTAGCCCAG
>JAYUCR010000097.1:0-2290 GCA_043740165.1 Acidobacteriota bacterium
CCCAGGGTGTAGGCGTTCTTGAGCACGCCGCCCAGCTCGACCCCCTTGACATCGCGGCTCACCTGGAAGCGCAGGATCGGCGTCTGAAGCTTCCGCCGCACATCGCGCGCCACGCGGGCGTCCGGGTGCGCCAGCATGACCGCCGTCGGCGTGCCGCGCGCCAGCTCGTGGGCGATCGACGGCCCCGACATGGCGAGGATCGGCAGTGTCGGGTGCGCCGTCATCTCCGACGCGATCACCTCGGTCATCCTGAGATAGGTCCCTTCCTCGAGCCCCTTCGCGGCGTTGACGATCGCCGGCGTCGCGGGCAGCGTCCCGGCTTGACCGGCGGTTGCCTTGCCGGGGGTCACCGGCAGCGCGGCGGCGAGCTGCTGCGCCACGCCGCGGACGACCTTGGAGGGGACCGCGACGATGATGACCTCGGCGCCCTTCACCGCCTCGGCCAGGTCGAGGGTGGTTTGAAGCCCGCGCGGCAGGGGAACGCCCAGGAGGTACTTGGAGTTCAGATGGTCGGCGGCGATCTCGCGCGCCACGTCGGGCTCGATGGTCCAGAGGGCGACTTCGCGGCTGCGCCCGGCGCGGATCCCCGGGATGCCGCCGGCGAGGACAACACCCAGCGCGGTGCCGAGGTTGCCGGCGCCCAGAATGGCGATGCGCACGCTGCTCACGGCGTCTCCATGCGCGCCCCGGGGAGGTGGCCGGGATCGGCGTAGCCTAGGAGCCTGTCCGGGAAATAGCAAGGGCCGCATGCACCCTGTGCGCGGCCGTTGCTATTTCCCGGACAGGCTCCTTGCACAGCGCCGATGCTATAATCCGCGCCCGTCACGGCACTCTCGCGGACACTCTTTCGCATGGAATACGAACCGGTCATCGGACTCGAAGTTCACTGCCAGCTCCTCACCGACTCGAAGATCTTCTGCGGCTGCCGGACGCGGTTCGGAGATCCTCCCAACACCAACGTCTGCCCGATCTGCCTGGGGATGCCGGGGGTCCTGCCGGTGCTGAACCGGCGCGCCGTCGAGTTCGCCCTGCGCGCCGGGCTGGCGCTCGAGTGCGACATCCAGCCGCTGTCGGTCTTCGCGCGCAAGAACTACTTCTATCCCGACCTGCCGAAGGGGTATCAGATCTCGATGTTCGACCAGCCGTTGATGCTCGGCGGCCATCTCGACATCGTGGCCGAGGGGCAGCGCAAGCGGGTCGGCATCACCCGGATCCACATGGAGGAGGACGCCGGTAAGCTGCTGCACGAAGGCTTCCCCGACTCGGCGTCGCGCTCCTACGTCGATTTCAACCGCTCCGGCGTGCCGCTCATCGAGATCGTCTCGGAGCCCGACATGCGATCTCCCGAAGAGGCGCACGCGTACTTCTCGACCCTGCGCAACATCCTGGTCTGGATCGGGATCACCGACGGCAACATGGAAGAAGGATCGCTGCGCTGCGACGCCAACGTGTCGCTGCGCCCAAGGGGCCGCGAAGCCTTCGGCACCAGGGCGGAGCTGAAGAACCTCAACTCGTTCAAGTTCGTGCAGAGCGCCTTGCGGCACGAGATCGAGCGGCAGAGCGAGCTTCTGGAGTCGGGCGGCAAGGTGGTGCAGGAGACGCGGCTGTATGACCCGAAGCAGGATCGCACCGTCTCGATGCGCTCCAAGGAGGAGGCGCACGACTACCGCTATTTCCCCGAGCCCGATCTGCCGCCCCTGGCGGTCGAGGCCCCCTTCATCGAGGCGGCGCGGCAGGGGCTTCCGGAGCTGCCGGCGGCGCGCCGGGCCCGCTTCGTCCGGGAGCACGGACTGAAGGAGGCCGACGCCCAGACCTTGACCGGCGAGCGGGCCCTGGCCGATTACTTCGAGGCAGTCGCCGCCGCTTCCGGCAACGCGCGCGCCGCCGCCAACTGGGTCCTGACCGAGGTGCTGCGCAAGGTGCGGGAGAGCCGCGCCGACGTCCTGGCCGTGCCGCTGCCGCCGGAGCGTCTGGCGGGGCTCATCCGGCTGGTGGACGGCGGGACGATCAGCGGCAAGATCGCCAAGGAGCTGTTCGAGGAGATCTACACCACCGGCGCCGACCCGGCGGAGATGGTGCGCGTCCGCGGCCTGACCCAGGTGACCGACGAAGGGCCGATCCGGGCCGCGGTCGACGCCGTCCTCAAGGCGCACGCCGACAAGGTGGCGGCCTACCGCGCCGGCAAGACCGGCCTCCTCGGCTTTTTCGTCGGGCAGGTGATGAAGGATCTGGGCGGGACGGCCAGCCCGTCGATCGTCAACCGCCTGCTCCTGGAACGCCTCGGTTCGTG
>JAYUCR010000098.1:0-5608 GCA_043740165.1 Acidobacteriota bacterium
TGGCGCACGAGGGCGTCGTTTCGAACGATTCCCTCGAGGCGGCCCAGAGCCGTGTGCGGATCGCCCAGGCGGTGGTCTCCCAGGCGCGCGCCGATGAAAGCCTGGCCACGGCGCAGTACAACAACACGATCATCCGCGCGCCGTTCGACGGTGTCGTTCTGAGGAAAATGGCCGAGGTCGGCGAGAGCGTGGCGCCGATCCCGCCGGGGGTCAACCTCTCGACCTCTTCCGGCGCCATCGTGGCGCTCGCCGATCTCGACACGCTCGAGGTGGAGGCCGACGTCAGCGAGTCGAACGTGGCCCGCCTCGGGGCCGAGCAGCCGGCCGTCGTGAGCGTCGAGGCCTTCCCCGACAAGCGCTACCGCGCCATCCTGCGACAGATCATCCCGACCGCCGATCGCACGCGCGCCACGGTCCTGGTCAAGGTGACCATCCTCGACAAGGACCCGGCGCTCAAGCCGGAGATGAACGCCAAGGTCGATTTCCTGGAGCGCCCGGCAGACACCCCGGCCGGCGGGGCCGCCCCGCCAGGCGCTGCCGCTCCCGCCACCGCACCCGCCGCTCCGCTGGTCACCGTCCCGGCCGCCGCCGTCGTCGAGCGCGAGGGGCATTCCATCGTCTTCGAGGTGGCCGACGGCCGGGTGCGCGAAATTCCCGTCGTGACCGGAACCGGGCGCGAGGGCCAGGTGGTGGTGCGCGAGGGCCTGACCGGATCGGAGACATTGGTGCTGCGACCGCCTGCGACGCTCAGGAACGGCGACGCGGTGCGCGTGAAGAGCTCATAAGGAGACGACGGATGGCGATGGTGGAAGTGAGCCAGGTCCGCAAGATCTACCGCCGCGACACGCAGGAGATCAAGGTGCTCGACGGCCTCGACCTCCAGGTTCCGGAGGGCGAGTTCCTGGCCCTGATGGGCCCGTCGGGGTCCGGCAAGACCACCCTCCTGAACCTGATCGCCGGCATCGACCGGCCAACCTCGGGATCGGTGCGGGTCGCCGGCACCGATCTGGCGAAGCTTTCGGAGTCGGCGCTGGCCCGCTGGCGCAGCCAGAACGTCGGCTTCATCTTCCAGTTCTACAACCTCATCCCGGTCCTGACGGCGCTCGAGAACGTCGAGTTGCCGCTGCTCCTCACGCGCCTGTCGGCGCGGCAGCGCCGCGAGCGCGCCCTGACGGCGCTGAAGGTGGTCAACCTGGCCGATCGCGCCAAGCACTATCCCCGGCAGCTGTCGGGCGGCCAGGAGCAGCGCGTGGCGATCGCCCGCGCCTTCGTGTCCGATCCCAAGGTGCTGGTGGCCGACGAGCCGACCGGCGACCTCGACGCCAGGAGCGCCGACGAGATCCTGGCGCTGATGGAGACCCTCAACCGAGAGTTCAAGAAGACCATCGTGATGGTGACCCACGATCCGCGCGCCGCGCAGCGCGCCCACGTGCAGCAGCATCTCGACAAGGGCCTCCTGACGGAGCGGCGATGAAGCACCTGCCCCTCATCCTGAAGCACCTGCGGCGCAACTGGATCCGCAGCCTCATGACCGTCCTGGCGATGGTGGTCTGCATCTTCCTGTTCTGCACCCTGCAGACCTTCGTTCAGGCTGTGACCGCCAACCTGCGCTCGGCCAACGGGGCGCGCCTGGTGACGCGGCATGCGGTGAGCCTGGTCTTCAATTTACCAGTCTCGTACGAGGAGCGGATCGCCGCGGTGCCCGGCGTCCTCCGGGTCGCCAAGGTCAACTGGTTCGGCGGCGCCCGGCGCGCCGGGGATTTCTCGGACTTCTTCCCGAACCTGGCGATCGAGACGGAGCCGTATCTCGCCATGTACCCGGAGTACATCCTCGACTCCGAGCAGAAAAAAGCCTTCCTCGAGGACATGCGCGGCTGCATCATCGGGCCCGACACCGCGAAGCGTCACGGCTGGAAGGTCGGCGACACCTTCCAGCTCGAAAGCTTCATCCCGCCGTACCGTGTCGGCCACCCGTTCGACTTCGTCGTGCGCGGCATCTTCGCCACCGACGACGCGCGCTTCCCGGGAACCGACCGCACGGTGATGTTCTTCCACCAGAACTATCTGTACGAGACGACCGGCCGCCGGATCGGCGTCGGCAACTTCGCCGTCCAGATCGACGACCCGGCGCATGCCGGCACCATCAGCCGGGCGATCGACGACCTGTTCGAGAACAGCGACGCGCAGACCAAGAGCGAGACCGAGGCCGCCTTCCGGGCGAGCTTCGTCGCCATGGCGGGGAACCTGGCGCTCCTCCTCAACTCCATCGGCCTGGCGGTGATCTTCACCATCCTGCTGGTGACCGCCAACACCATGGCGATGGCGATCCGCGAGCGGCGCACCGAGATCGCCGTGCTCAAGACGCTCGGGTTTTCGGGGGCGACGGTCATGATGTTGATCCTGGGCGAGTCGGCGGTCCTCGGGGTGCTCGGGGGCGGGTTCGGGCTGCTGTTCGCGCACTTCATGATCCAGGCGCTGCCGCACCTGCCGTTCATCGGCGACGCCGTGCGCGGCTTCCGGGACCTCGGGCTGTCGGCGCCGATCGGGGCGCTCGGGTTCGGCGTGGCCCTCCTCATCTCCTTTCTCGCCGGCATCGTCCCTTCGGTGCTGGCCTATCGCGCGAAGATCACCGATCTTCTGAGGCAGGCCTGATGGCGCTCCCGCTGACGTACAACCTGCGCAACGTCGTGGTCCGCTGGAAGGTGACCGTGCTGGCGATCTGCGGCATCGCCCTCGTGGTCGCCGTCCTGGTCATCCTGATGGCGATGGCGAGCGGCTTCCGCATCGCCCTCGCCGCCACGGGCAGCCCCGCCAACGGGGTGGTCGTGCAGCGCGGCTCCTCTTCCGAGCTGACGTCGTTCTTCAGCCGCGAGCACCGCAACCTGATCGAGGCCGATGGCCGCATCGCCAAGGGTAAGGACGGACTGCCCCTGACCTCGCCGGAGATCGTGATCGTCGCGAGCCTGAAGCGGAAGACCGACGGCGAGCCGGCCAACGTCACGGTGCGCGGCGTGACCGGGAAGGCGTTCGAAGTCCGCAACGGCATCGCCATCGTCAACGGGCGCACCTTTCAGCCCGGCCTGGACGAGATCATCGTCGGCCAGCGGATCGCCGCGCGGATCACCGGCCTCGACATCGGCTCGAAGGTGAAGATCCAGAAGCGCAACTGGGAGGTGGTCGGCTGGTTCACCGCCGAGGGGGGCTCGTTCGAGAGCGAGCTGTGGGGCGACTACGACGTCATGGGGCCGGCGTTCCAGCGCAACGGCGGCCAGAATTCCCTGACGGTCCGCCTGGCCGATCCGCAGACCCTGGCGGCGTTCGACAAGGACCTCCAGGCGAGCCCGCAGATGCAGGTGCAGCTGGTGCAGGAGCGCAAGTACTACGAGGATCAGGCCGGCCCGGTGAGCGGCGCCCTCCTGGCACTCGCGGGGTTCGTCTCCATCGTGATGGGGATCGGGGCCGTCTTCGGCGCCGTGAACACCATGAACGCCGTCGTCTCGGCGCGCACGCGCGAGATCGGCACGCTGCGCGCGCTGGGATTCTCGCGCTTCAGCATCCTGACGGCCTTTCTAATCGAATCGCTCCTCCTCGCCGCCGCGGGCGGCTTCCTCGGCTGCCTCCTCGCCTTCCCGATGAACGGCTTCACCACGGCGACGGGCCAGACGGCCAGCTTCAGCGAGGTCGCGTTCGCGTTCCGGATCACGGCGCCGAGCCTGATCGCAGGGATGCTGTTCGCCCTGGGCATGGGTTTCATCGGCGGGCTGTGGCCCTCGTTCCGGGCCGCCCGGCTGCCGATCACGACGGCGCTGCGCGAGGGATGAAAAAAAAGCGGCCCGACCGTCGACGGCCGGGCCGCCCAATCGCCGCGCGCTTCTGTGAGCGACGGCTGTCTCTTACGGCTTGAGGGTCGCCGAGCCCGGCTTCCAGTTCGCGGGGCACAGCTCGCCGGTCTGGAACGCCTGCAGCACGCGCAGCGTCTCGTCGACGCTGCGGCCGACGCCGAGGTTGTGCACCACGGAATACTGCATCGTCCCCTTCGGGTCGATGATGAAAAGGCCGCGCAGGGCGATCCCCTTGTCCTCGATCAGGACGCCATACTTGCGGGAGACCTCCTTGGTCAGATCGGAGGCCAGCGGGAAGTTGAGCTCCCCCAGGCCGTTCTTGTCGCGCGGCGTCTTGATCCAGGCGCGGTGCACGAATTTCGAGTCGATGCTGATCCCGAGGACATCGGCGCCCACCGCGCGGAAGCGCTCCGTCGCCTCGGAGAAGGCGATGATCTCCGTCGGGCAGACGAACGTGAAATCGAGCGGGTAGAAAAACATCACCAGCCACTTGCCCTTGTAATCCGAGAGCTTGACCGCCTGGTCGAGTCTCTCAAGATTTCGGGTCGACTCCATGTTGAAGTCGGGCGCGGGGCTCCCAACCTGTGCGACGGGGTGTGCGGTTTCCTGCGTCATGCCTGGTCTCCTTCCTGCGTGCTGGTTGAACGAAGAGCGCCACCCCTCTCGCTGCAGGCGGCGCAGTATCCGACAACTTCGATGCGGTAATCGGTGGCCTGGAATCCGGGTGCGTGAAAGGCATCGAGAACCGAAGCGCCCGGCAGCCGATCGAAATCCTCGATCCGATCGCAGCCCAGGCAGCGCCGGTGATCGTGCACGTCGATCCGGGCGTCGTAGCGCGCCACCCCGTCCGGCCCGGCGATTCGGGCGACGAGCCCGGCGCCGGCGAGGACTTCGAGTGTGGTGTAGACGGTGGCCAGCGACAATCCCGGCTGGCTCCGGCGGACGATGCGGTGCAGCGCCTCCGCCGTCGGGTGATCGGTGCGACCGAGGAGCGCCGCGTAGAGCGCCCGACGCTGGCGTGTCGGCCGCGACCCGTGACGTCGTAGCGCGCCGTCGAGTCGGAGCGATTCCTGGCGGCTCGCGCCCCTCCCTGTTCTCACCGAACGATTCATCGCCGGGGAGTCTAGATCGGTGCAGTGCTTAAATCAAGAGTGTTTTTTAATTACAATATAAGACTTTATTAAACAGCTATTTACGAATAGATGATATTCCCGACCTGGACCCGGTACGGGCAATCCGGCAGGCGCGCGCCACCCCGTCGCGATACAGCAGCCACAGATCGAGCGTGCGTTCCATCACCTGGCGCAATCGGACCGCCGCGCTCCCCTTGCCGGCGTGCTCCAGAACCATTTTCCAGGCCATCTTGCGATGGCCGCCCTCGACCATATGGTGGGCACGCTTCAGATCGAGGAATCGCGGATCGGCCCCGTAGTGCCGCACCAGGAAATTCTGCCGGAGCTCCTGCTCCACGTCGACGGGATCCTCCGGATCGACGGCCGTCACGCGCCGCCGGTCTTCTCGGCTTCCCTCAATAAAGATCGTCACCAGCGCCGCCCCCTCGATCCAGGGCCTGCGGGTGGTGACCTGGTCGATCCAGGCGCGGTAGGCTGCCGCCTCGGGGATCAACTCGATGCCGGTGAACCGCGAGCGGGCGAACCCGACCCCCTCCATCATCACCAGGAAAAGCTCCGGATGCGGGACCCCTTTGCTCAGCTTCCCGGTCTCCTCCTCGAACAGGTTTTCCGCCAGGTCCTGGCGCACCTCGG
>JAYUCR010000099.1:0-2286 GCA_043740165.1 Acidobacteriota bacterium
GCCGGCATCGACCTCGTGGGTGATGACGTCTCGGGGATGAACCTGCACTTCACCGTGAGCCGATCGCTCGTCATCTGGGGCGATCAGATGCTGCGGCGCGGCCCGCTGCGCTTTCTCGAGCACCTGGCGCTGCATTCGCCGCTGGTGGTCTGGGCCCCCCTGGCGTCGAACATCTACCACGACCTGCTCTGGTATCCGACGGTGGGACGCGCCCGGATCGCCCGTTTCCGCCGGACCGAATGGGGCCGCTTCTTCGACGCGCGCTACGGCGGACCGTCCGGGCTGGCTCGCCAGGTCACCGGGCCGGAGCCTGCGCCGGCCCCACGTGGCTGAGACGCGCGCCGCCGCCCTGGCCCTCCTGGGGCTGCTGCTCGGTGGTTGCGCCTCCGGCACCGCGCCGCCCCGCTCGAACGCCTCGAAACCGAACGTGCTGCTGATCACCGTCGACACGCTGCGTCCCGATCATCTGGGTTGCCTCGGCTACCCTCGTCGCACGAGCCCGGCGATCGACGGCCTGGCGCGCCGGGGTGTCCTCTTCCGCCAGGCGATCACCGCCGCGGGCCGCACGGTGCAGTCGTTCCCCTCCATCCTGACCGGCGTGATTCCGCCGGTGCACGGCCTGCGCTACGAGGGGCAGAGCTCCGAGATCATCGCCGGCCGCATGACCCTCACCCGCGCCCTCAAGGACGCGGGCTACGACACCTTCGCCGTCACCCAGGGATTGAATGTCGGCCTGCACCGCGACTTCGACATGTACGACCCCGACATCTATCTCGACCCGGAAGGGCGGAAGGTCTACCTGCCGACCAAGAACGATCGCGACGCGACCGGGAAGGCCCTGCAGTGGCTGCGCGGTCGGCGCGAGCGGAAGGCGCCCTTTTTCCTCTGGCTGCGCTACAACGCGCCGCACTGGCCGTACGATCCGCCGGCGCCCTATGCCGAGATGTTCGACCCCGACTACCGCGGCGCGCACACGTTCAACGACGAGGCGCGTCCCGGTGTCGAGCGCGGCGACATCATCTTCGGGCGCACCCACCTGCCGGCGCGCGAGATCGAGCACGCCGTGGCGCACTACGACGGCGAGGTGGCCTACGCGGATGCCGCCATCGCGGAGCTGCTGGAGGGGCTCGACGCCCTGCAGGCCACCGAGCGGACCATCGTGCTCCTGACCGCCGATCACGGGGAGAGCCTCGGAGAGCACGACTACTTCTTCGAGCATGGCGCCTACCTGTACGATCCGACCATCCGGGTGCCGCTCATCGTGGTCGCACCGAACCTCCTGCCCGCCGGCCGCGTGGTCGAGACGATCGGTCGCACCATCGACATCATGCCGACGCTGCTCGATCTCGCCGGCGCCCCGATTCCCGAGGGTCTGCAGGGCGTGAGCCTCGTCCCCTGGGCGCGCGGCGAGCGGCTCACGCCGGGCCCGGTGGCCTACAGCGAGTCGGGGCGCAATTTCTATCCGGAGAATCCGCGGCAGTTCATCGGTGGCGTCGCCGGCAAGTGGCGCATGGTGCGCGACGAGCGCTACAAGCTGATCGATATCCCCAAGGACCCGGAGCCAGTCTGGGAGCTGTACGACCTGAAGGAAGACCCGGGCGAGACGCGCAACCTGATCGAGGCGCTTCCGGCCGAGGTGGAGCACCTGCGCCGCGTTCTCCTCCCGATCCTCGCGGCCGATCCGGGGAGGGACGATCGCGACGAGCCGCCTCTTCCCGAGGGGCTTGATGAGCAGCTGCGCTCCCTCGGGTACGTCGGCGGCGGGAAGCGGCGGTGAGCTCCGACCGGCGGGCGGCCCTGCTGGTCGTCCTTCTCGCCCTCGCCGCGGGCCTCCCGTCGCTGCGCGCCGGATTCGTCCACGACGATCACCGGATCGTCGAGCAGAACGAGCTGATCCGAACCCTCGGGAACACCGCGGAGATCTTCCGTCACGGCTACTGGACCGTCGATGCGCACGCCGTTCCCAACCTGTACCGGCCGCTGACCATCCTGTCGTTCGCCTTCAACCATGCCGCGGGCGGGCTGCAGCCGCTCGGCTACCGGCTGGTCAATCTCATGCTGCACGCCATGGTGGCCCTTCTCGCCCTGCGGCTGTTCCGCCGGGTGCTGGGTCCTCCGCGGGAGGGCTCCGGCCTCGATGCGGCGCTCTGCGCAGCACTCCTGTTCGCGGCGCATCCGGTGCACACCGAGGCGCTCGGGCTGGTGGTGGGGAGGAGCGAGCTTCTGGCCGCCGCGTTCAGCATCGCGGCGGTCCTGTTCTTCCTGCGCGGTATCGATCGGGCCCGG
>JAYUCR010000100.1:0-2282 GCA_043740165.1 Acidobacteriota bacterium
AAGCCGGCGTCGACCGCCTCGTTGAGAATCTCCGCCGGCATCGTCTTGCCGATGCCGACCAGCACCACGGTCTCCGGATCGCGCCCGGCACGGGCGGCCGCCGACGCGATGCGCCCTCGGATGGCGCTCAGGTTTGCGGCGACAGGGTTCGCCATGGCCTATCAATATAGGTTAGGGACGACGGCTGTCAAAGGCTTGGCAGGTCGCCCTGGTTTGGCGCCGCGGGGAGAGCATTCAAGGCGGCGGGGAGCGGGCCCGAGGCCGACCGCGAATCCATCGCCCGGTTCGCGAGGGCGTCGGCCTCGCGGTTGCGCTCGCGCGGGACATGCTCGTAGGTCACTCCGGGAAGGGCCGCCGCCATGCGGCGGGCCGCCTGGTGCAGGACCTGGAGCCGGGGGTCTTTCACCCGGTACTCCCCCTTCATCTGTTTGATCAGGAGCTCCGAGTCGGACCGGACCAGGAGCGACGCCGGGCGCATCGGCACGACGTGTTCAAGAAGCGCGAGGAGTGCGGAATATTCGGCGATGTTGTTGGTCGCTGTACCGAGAAACCCGTACAGCTCGGCGATCGGCCCGGCCCCCGGCTCTGCGTCGCGCCGCACGATATGGACCCCGTAGCCGGCCGGCCCCGGGTTGCCGCGCGCCCCGCCGTCGATATGCGCCAGGAGCTCTTCACCCCCCGGCGGCACGCGGCGCGGCTTCGGCGTCGGCGTCGGCTTCACGACGCCGAGGGGTCGGGCGTGCCGGGAGCGTTGTTCGCGGGGGCCGCGGTCCCGGTGGCCTGCGCCGACGCGGCGCCGGCGGCGAGCGCCGGGTCGTCCGGGACGAACAGGAAGCGCTTGCAGGAGTCGCAGGGGATGAGTCCGGTGGAGCGGCGCACCATCTGGATCAGCTTCGGCATGACCCGCACGTGGCAGCCGCCGCACAGCTCGTCCTTCACCGGCACGAGCGCCAGTCCCTTGCGCTGCCGGGCCACCTTCAGGAACGGATCGAGGAAGGGGGCGGCGATCATCCCGCGCAACGCATCGCGCTCGCGCTCGACAGAGGCCTTCTCCTCTTGAAGCCTCGCCAGCTGCTGCTGCAGGGACTTCTTGCCGTCCTCCGTGGCGCGCCGCTTCTCCTTGAGCCGCTCCTCGACGGCGCGGAAGGTGGCGGTCGCTTTGTCCGCGGCCTCCATGTCGAGGAGGATTTTCTCGTCCAGCCGGGCGCGCTCCTGCCTGCAGGTGTCGATCTCATGCTGCATCGCCTGGTATTCCTTGTTGGTCTTCACGTCGGCGAGCTGCGCCTGGTACTTCTGGATCTTCGTCTCGATGCCCATCAATTCCATTTCGAGACGCCGGCGCTCCTTCTGCACGTCCTGCAGTGCTGTACGATCCTTCTCGACCTCGGCCTCGACGGAGAGCAGCTCTTTTTCGAGGCGCGCCACGCCGCCGGGGACGGACGCGATCTTCTCGTTCAGCCCGTCCACCACCTGCATCAATTCCTGGAGCCGGATCAGCCGGTGCATGTCATCGATCATCAGGAGCCCCGAACCCGCGCTGCCCGCGGATTTCGCAGTATAGCACGCGCTCCGCGGGCTCCCGGGCGCTCGCCTGTGCTATGAGTGTGTCCGAGTATTGGCATGGGCCGCGCGCATGGGGCTTGCGCGTCCCAGGCGAGGCGCGAGGAGGAATCGATGTGGTTGCATCGATGACGACGAGTAACGAAGCATGGGGTAGCGCGCCATGAGCGAGGCTCGACGCGGGGTTCCGCTGCACACCCGCATCCTCATCGGCATGATCACCGGCGCCCTCGCCGGCATCGTCGCGCAACGCCTGTTCGGCGGCTCCCCGTGGCTCCTCGCGTTCATCACCAACGTCACGCTGCCGGCGGGCCAGCTCTTCCTGCGCCTCATCTTCATGGTGGTGATCCCGCTCGTCGTCTCGGCGCTGATCCTGGGGGTCGCCGAGCTGGGCGACGTGCGGCGCCTCGGGCGCGTCGGGGTCAAGACCCTGCTGTTCACGCTTCTCCTGAGCTCAATCTCGGTCGGCATCGGCGTTCTGCTGGCGGACGTCATCCGCCCCGGAGAGGGGCTGTCGGCCTCGGGACGCACGGCGCTTATGGAGATCATGGGGAAGGCCCGGTCTGATCTAAAAGCGCCCCCCGTCGCCAAGACCGGCGTGCAGATCCTCCTGGATCTCGTGCCCCAGAATCCGATCGAGGCGATGGTGCGCGCCTTCGACGGCGAGATGATCGCGGTGATGGTCTTCGCGCTGGTGTTCGGGATCGCCCTGACGCAGGTCG
>JAYUCR010000101.1:0-2276 GCA_043740165.1 Acidobacteriota bacterium
CTCGGCCGCAGCGGCTCGGATTACACCGCGGCCCTCCTCGGCGAGGCGCTGGCGGCGCGCGAGGTCTGGATCTGGAAGGAAGTGGACGGGGTCTGCACCGCCGATCCGGGAAAGGTGCCGGGGGCGCGCGTCGTGCCGAGAATCTCCTACCAGGAGGCGGCGGAGATGGCGCACTTCGGCGCTGAGGTGATCCATCCCAAGACAATGCAGCCGGTGCGCCGCGCCGGCATCCCGATCCGGATCAAGAACACCTTCCGCCCCGCCGCACCGGGCACCGTGATCACGGCGCGCCCGGCAGGCGGACGCGGGGCGCTCATGGTGAGCAGCATGAGCGGCATGAGCCTGGTGACGATCGAGGGGGAAGGGATTTTCGGCCAGCCGGGAATGGTGATGCGGCTCCTGGCGCCGGTGGCCCAGGCGGGCGCCAACATCTACATGATCTCGATGTCGTCCTCGGAGTACAACGTCTCGTTCGCCATCCGACAGGAGGATGTCGAACGCACGATGAAGGCCCTCGCCAGCGACTTCCGCCAGCGCGGCCTGCTCGGCGCGCAGGTGGCGCGCGTCGTGGTGGAGCGCGGCATGGCGGCGGTCGCCGTGGTGGGGGCCGGCATGAAGGGGCAGCGCGGCATCGCCGGCCGGATCTTCAGCGCCCTCGGCGATCGCGGCGTCAACGTGGTGGCGATAGCGCAGGGATCGTCGGAGTACAACATCACCGTCATCGTCAAGGAGCGCCACGTCAGAACCGCCGTGCGCGCCATCCACGAGCGCCTGAACGGCTCGGGGGCCGCGCGGCGCCGGGCACGTCCGAAAAGCCTGAGCCGCCTGCGCGCCGTGTGATGCCGCAACCACTTTCCATCGTGCAGCTCGGACGCGGCCAGGTCGGCTCACGGCTGGTCGCGCAGGTGGCCGCGGCGCGCGCGGCCGTGATCGAGGAGTGGGGCGTCGATCTGCGCCATGCGATGGTGGCGGGGCGCGACGACGGCCCCGACCCCGGCGCCATCCTGGAGCGCGCCGCCCGGACCACCAGGCCGCCGCGGCTGTTCGTGGATGCCACCGCCGCCGAGGGGATGGCCCCGGTTCATCGCCAGGCGCTCGAGGCTGGCTTCCACGTGGTCACCTGCAACAAGAAACCCCTGGCCGGCCCCCTGGCCGAGTACGAGGCGATCCGGCGGGCTGCGCGGTCCGCGGGGCGCTACTACCTGTTCGAGGTGACGGTCGGTGCCGGCCTGCCGGTGATCGCGACCTTGCGCGACCTGCGCGACACCGGGGATCGGGTGGAGACGATCGAGGGCTGCTTCTCCGGCACCCTGAACTTCCTCTGCGCGTCGCTCGACGCCGGGCAATCGTTTTCGGAGGCGCTCCGCCTGGCGCGCGACCGCGGCTTCACCGAGCCCGACCCGCGCGACGATCTCGACGGGCAGGATGTCGCCCGCAAGGCGATCATCCTGGCGCGCGCGGCCGGCATTCCGGTCGAGGCCGACGAGATGCGGCGGGAGCCGTTCGTCGCCGTCGATCGCGGTGAAGATCGCGAGCGCTTCCTGCAGCGCGCGGGCGACCACGACGACCCGCTCCGGGAGCGCGTGCGTGCCGCCGCCTCCCGCGGCCAGCGACTGCGCTACGTGGCGCGCGTCTCACCAGGCGAGGGATGCCGGGCCGGCCTCGCCGAGGTCCCGGCCGACAGCCCCCTGGGGCGTCTCAATGGCCCCGAAAATGTCTTCGTCTTCACCACCGGGCGGTATCATCACCACCCGCTCGTCGTGTCGGGGCCTGGCGCCGGCCCGGACGTGACCGCCGCCGGGGCGTTCGCCGACCTGATGACGGTGGTGCGCGCGGTGGCGCGCGGCGGGAATGGGAGCGCACGGAGTGGGAGCGCACGGAACGACGCATGAGATCAGCGAAGCGTGATGTGCGGTTGGGAGTCGCGGTTCTGGGGGCGACCGGTGCGGTCGGCCAGCGGTTCGTGTCGCTGCTCGACGGCCACCCCTGGTTCCGGGTCACCGCCCTGTGCGCCTCCGAACGATCGACCGGCAAGCCGTACCGCGAAGCGGTGCGCTGGTTCCTTGACCGCCCGATGCCGGACTGGGCGCGCGACATGCCGGTGCAGCCCTGCCGGCCCGGGATCGACGCCCGGCTGGCGTTTTCCGGGCTCGATGCGTCGGTCGCCGGCGAGATCGAGGCGGACTTCGCCGCCGCGGGCCACGCGGTGGTCAGCAACTCGCGCAATCACCGCATGGATCCCGACGTGCCGCTCCTCGTCCCGGAGGTGAATCACG
>JAYUCR010000102.1:0-5581 GCA_043740165.1 Acidobacteriota bacterium
TTCATCAAGTGGTTCGAGGCCCTGGCCGAGTACTACGACGTCCCGCTGGTGATGCTCGACGTCCCGTACCAGCGCGACGGGAAGATCGAGCCCGGGGACGTGGCGTACATCGTCGGCCAGCTGCGCGAGATCGCCACGACCTGCGAGAAGCTCACCGGCCGGAAGCTCGACGAGGCGAAGCTGAGCGAGGTCCTGGCCCTCTCGGCGCAGGCGGAGGATCTCTGGTCCTCGATCCTGCACTCGTCGCGCCGGCGTCCCTCCCCCATCGACGCCTATTTCGAGGCGGTCTTCTTCATGGCGCCGATCTACGCCTTGCGCGGGACACAGGAGTGCGTCGATTACTACAAGCTCGTCCGGGAGGAGATCGACGAGCGGCTGCAGCATGGCATCGGCCCGGTGGCCGAAGAGCGCTTCCGGGTGGTGATGGAGGGGCCGCCGCCCTGGCCGGCGTTCCGCGCCTTCTGGGAGCTGTTCAAGACCTGGGGCGCCGTGTCGGTCGCCTCGACCTATTCCAAGGTCGGCGGGTTCTGGGACCGCGGATTCCGCCACGACCCGGCGCGGCCGATGGAGTCGATGGCGGAGTACTGCCTCGGCTGCTACACCAACCAGAGCCTGCCGATGCGATCGGATCTCATCCGCTCGTACGTCGACGAGTACGAGGCCGACGCGGTGGTGATCCACTCGGTCAAGTCGTGCCGATCGTTCTCGGTCGGGCAGGCCGACTTCCGCGAGGAGTTCACCCGCACCCGCGACATCCCGACGCTGCTGGTGGAGTCGGACCTGGTCGACCCGCGCTACTTCCAGCACGCGCAGCTGAAGAACCGCATCGACGCCTTCTTCGAATCGCTGGAGCACCGGCGCATCGTCGGCGCCCGCCACGACACCACCGCCCGGGCGGGAGAGGCGCACCCATGATCGTCGCCGGGGTGGACGTCGGATCGACCGCCACCAAGGCGGTCCTCATGGACGAGAACCTGAAGGTCATCGCCCGAGCCCTGACGGAGACCGGGGCGAACGTCGTCCGCGCGGCCGATCGGGCCTTCAAGGCGGCGCTCGAGCAGGGCCGGCTGGAGGAGTGGGAGGTCGGATACATCGTCGGCACCGGGTACGGACGGTACAAGGTGCCGTTCGGCAACGCCCAGATCACCGAGATCTCGTGTCACGCCAAGGGGGCGAGCGCCCTCTTTCCGGGGACCCGCACCATCCTCGACATCGGCGGCCAGGACACCAAGGCGATCCGGATCACCGATCGCGGCGAGGTGATGGACTTCTGCATGAACGACAAGTGCGCCGCCGGCACCGGCCGCTTCCTGTCGGCGGCCGCCGACGTCCTCGAGCTGCCGCTGGACGACATCGGCCCGGTGTCGCTGCGCGCGTCGCGCGTTCTCAAGATCACCAACGTCTGCACCGTCTTCGTCGAGGCGGAGATCATGAACCAGCTCGCCCGCGGGTCGGCGGTGGAGGAGATCCTGGCCGGCGTGCACGCTTCAATTGCCGGGCGCAGCATCGGCCTGATGCGCCGCGTCGGTCTGGAAGACGAGATCACCTTCACCGGCGGCGTGTCGCGCAACGTCGGCATGGTGGCGGCCCTCGAGGCGCGGCTGGAGCGGAAGCTCAACGTCCATCAGGACGCGCAATTCATCGGCGCCATCGGCGCGTCGCTGTTCGCCCTGGAGCGCGCCGCCCACGGGGACGGCGCGGCGCGCGACGGCCGGCCGGCACCGGCGGCCGGCGCCGGCGGGGAGGCGGCATGAGCCTCGGCGTGATCCTCATCGGGGGGGTGGACGTCGGGACACGGATGACCAAGGCGGTCCTGATCGACCGCACCGGCCAGGTGGTGGCCAAGGCCTGCCTGCCGACCGGCCACGATCTGGGCGGGGCGGCGCGCCGGGCGATCGAGCACGCGCTGGCGGAGCTGGGAGAGAAGCGGGCGTCGTATGTCGCCTCCACCGGCTTCGGGCGCTACCAGGTGCCGTTCCGCGACGTGCAGATCACCGAGATCACCTGCCATGGCCGCGGTGCGGTGGCGCTGGCTCCCGCGACCCGTTCGGTGCTCGACATCGGGGCGATGAACGCCCGCGCCATGCGCGTCGACGGGAATGGCCGGGTGCGCTCCTTCCGGATGAACGACAAGTGCGCCTCGGGGGCCGGTCGGTTCCTCGAACGGGTCGCGAAGGGGCTGGAGATGAACCTCGAGGAGATCGGACCGCTGTCTCTGCGGGCCGCATCGCCCCAGGCAATCTCCAGCATCTGCGCCGTGCTCGCCGAGTCGGAGGTGATCAACCTGGTGACCCAGGGCCACAGCGTCGAGGACATCCTGGCTGGGACGCATCAGTCGATCGCCGGCCGGATCGCGGCGCTGTTGCGGCAGGTCGGCGTCGAGCAGGAGGTGGCGCTGACCGGGGGCGTCACCAAGAATATCGGCATGGTCAGAGCACTCGAGCAGCGGCTCGGGATGCCGGTGGTCGTGCATGCCTGCGCCGAGTATGCCGGCGCCCTCGGGGCGTCGCTCCTGGCGCTGCGGCGGCTGCAGCGGTTGCAGGCGAACCCGCGCGGGTCGCGCGCCGCCGTCTAGCGAGATGGGACCTTCATCCCGCCGGCCATCCCGCCGGCGCCGCGCAAACTTTGCGCCGAGAGAACCCCTATCATCTATGTATAGCGGGCGTTTGCCGCTCTATCGGTCCCCCACCTACGTCCCGGCCCATGGCACACATCGTGCTGAACAGGGTGTCTGCACGATTCGCGGAAGATGGAGGACGGCGCATGCGAAAGGTCTCCCGGGAGGCCATCGAGGGTAACGAGGCGGCGGCCCGCGTGGCCTACGCCCTGAGCGAGGTGGTGGCGATCTACCCGATTACCCCCTCGTCGCCGATGGGCGAGCTGGCGGATGCCTGGGCCAGCGCCGGGCGTCCGAACCTGTGGGGCTCCGTTCCGGCCGTCGTCGAGATGCAGAGCGAGGGGGGGGCCGCGGGCGCGCTCCATGGAGCGCTGACCATGGGGAGTCTCGCGACCACCTTCACGTCGTCGCAGGGCCTCCTGCTGATGATCCCGAACATGTACAAGATCGCCGGCGAGCTGACCCCGGCGGTCCTCCACGTGGCGGCGCGCGCGCTCGCCACGCATGCCTTGTCGATCTTCGGGGACCACAGCGACGTGATGGCGACGCGACAGACCGGCTGGGCCCTCCTGGCGTCGTCGTCGGTCCAGGAGGTGGCCGACATGGCCTGCGTGGCGCACGCCGCCACCCTCGCGACCCGCATTCCGTTCCTGCACTTCTTCGACGGTTTCCGGACCTCGCACGAGATTCAGAAGATCGATCTGCTGGAGGACGAAGACCTTCGAAGCATGGTGGACGACGACCTGATCAAGGCGCACCGGGAGCGCGGCCTGACCCCCGACCGGCCGTCGATCCGCGGCACGGCGCAGAACCCGGACGTTTTCTTTCAAGCGCGCGAGGCGGCCAATCCGTTCTACGCCGCCTGCCCCGAGGCGGTGCAGTCCCTCATGGATCGGTTCGCCTCGCGCACCGGCCGCCGCTACCGCCTGTTCGATTACTACGGCGCCCCCGACGCCGATCGGGTCATCGTGCTGATGGGGTCGGGCATCGGAGCGGTCGAGGAGGCGGTCGATGCGCTGGCCGCGAAAGGGGAGAAGGTCGGACTGCTCAAGGTGCGTCTGTTCCGGCCGTTCTCGGCGCGGCACTTCATCGCCGCCCTGCCGGAGACGGTCCGGACGATCGCCGTGCTCGATCGAACCAAGGAGCCGGGCGGCGCCGGCGAGCCGCTCTACCAGGATGTCCTCACGGCGCTCGTGGAGGCCGGGGCGGAGGGCGCGTCCCGCTCCATCGCGCGGGTGCGCGTGGTCGGCGGGCGCTACGGCCTGGCCTCGAAGGAGTTCACCGCGGCCATGGCCGCCGCCGTGTTCCACGAGATCGGGAAGCCCAAGCCGAAGAACCATTTCACCATCGGCATCGTGGACGACGTGAGCGGCACCTCGCTCCCCTGGGATCGGGCCTGGTCCACCGAGTCGCCCGACACGGTGCGCGCCGTCTTCTTCGGGCTCGGATCGGACGGCACCGTCGGCGCCAACAAGAACTCGATCAAGATCATCGCCTCGGGCACCGACCTGCACACCCAGGGCTATTTCGTCTACGACTCGAAGAAGGCCGGATCGGTCACCGTCTCCCACCTGCGCTTCGGGCCGCGGCCGATCCGCTCCAGCTACCTGATCGACCAGGCGGGGTTCGTCGCCTGCCACCAGGAGCAATTGCTGGCGACGCTCGACGTCACCCGCCCGGCGGCTCCCGGTGCCATCTTCCTCCTCAACACCGACGCGGCGCCCGAGGCCGCCTGGGAGCGTCTGCCGATCGAGGCGCGGCGGGCGCTGGTGGAAAAGAAGCTGCGGTTCTACGTCATCGACGCCGACAAGGTCGCCCGCGACCTGGGGCTGGGGCGGCACATCAACATCGTCATGCAGACGGCGTTCTTCGCCCTCGCCGGCGTGCTGCCGATCGAGCAGGCGACGGCGGCCATCAAGCAGGCGATCGAGAAAACCTACGGCCGCAAGAGCGAGAAGCTCGTGGCGATGAACCAGGCGGCGGTCGACGCGGCGCTTCAGGGACTGCACGAAGTGATGATCCCGAAAGGAACCCCGGCGGGATGGAGCCGGCGCGAGCTGATTCCGGATTCCGCCCCCGATTTCGTCCGCCGGGTGACCGGGCAGATCATGGCCGGCATGGGGGACCTGCTGCCGGTCAGCGCCCTCCCGGTCGACGGGACCTTCCCCGCCGGCACGGCGCGCTGGGAGAAGCGCAACATCGCCCAGGAGATTCCGGCGTGGGACGACCCGTGGTGCATTCAGTGCAACAAATGCGCGCTGGTCTGCCCGCACACCGCCATTCGCGTCAAGGCCTATCCGCCGTCGGCGCTGGAAGGACAGCCCGAAGCCTTCAAGAGCATGCCGTTCAAAGGGGACGACTTCCCCGCCGGGACGCGTTATACGGTGCAGGTGGCCCCGGAGGATTGCACCGGCTGCGGTCTGTGCGTCGAGGTCTGCCCGGCGAAGAACAAGACCGAGGTGCGCCTGAAGGCGATCAACATGGCGCCGGCGCCGGCACGGCGCGAAAGCGAGAGCCGCAACTTCGATTTCTTCCTCACCCTCCCCGAGGCGGACCGCAGCACCGTGCACCTCAACACCGTCAAGGGGTCGCAGTTCCTCGAGCCGTTGTTCGAATTCTCCGGCGCCTGCGCCGGCTGCGGCGAAACGCCGTACGTCAAGCTGATGAGCCAGTTGTTCGGCGATCGCCTGGTGGTCGCCAACGCCACCGGATGCTCGTCCATTTACGGCGGCAACCTGCCGACCACCCCCTGGACGGTGAACCGCGACGGACGCGGGCCGGCCTGGTCGAACTCGCTGTTCGAGGACAACGCCGAGTTCGGGCTCGGCTTCCGCCTGAGCCTCGATCACCGCCGGGCGCGGGCCGGGATGCTGCTGCGGTCGTTCGCCGAGCGGTTCACGGACGGCCTCGTCGAGGCGATCCTGCAGGCCGACCAGTCGGACGAGGCCGGCATCGCGCGCCAGC
>JAYUCR010000103.1:0-5572 GCA_043740165.1 Acidobacteriota bacterium
GTGAAACTGACCGACCCCTCCCCCTTCGGCGGCAGCCAGGCCTGGGCGATCGCCGACGGGGATAACCGGATTCCCAGAAACACCAAGGCCAGGCCCGCCATCAACCGGCGTGCGCACTCCCTCGTCAGTCGACTCATTGTCAGTGCAGAGCCATCGCCTTGTCGATGGTGGTCAATACGCTGGAGACGGAGGCCGGCACGTTCAGGACCACCTTGAACTCCTGCTTCGCTGCCGACAGGAATTGACGCGATCCCCGATCGAGAACCGGAACGACCCGAATCGGGAGGCCCTTCGACACCAATTGATCGCGCAGGCGGGAGGCTGCCCGATAATCGACCAGAACGAGATCGAATCGATCGGCCCCGAGCGCGTACTGGAGATCCTGGGGTCCATCCGCGTCCCGCGTCGAATGCCCGGCCTGCTTGAGGTATTTATCGAGCTCGGGATCCTTCAGGGCGGCCGCGGTTTCACTGTTCGGTTCGCGGTAAACCAGAATGCGCCCCGGGTGCTTGGCGGTCGTGGCTCGTTCGAGCTGACTCCCCGATGACCCGAGGATGAACTTGTCGCCGCAGGCGAAAGATCTTGGCCCGGCGACGATCAGTAGAAGGACGATCATGACAATGGACTTACTGAGACGCTTCATGGGGCGACTCCCTGGGGCCTGCAAAGACCCCCGATAGAGCTGCGTTTGGCGCGGCGAAAGTTGCCGGAATTGTGAACTTCGCGAAGGGATGTTGTCAAGCCGTTGAGTTCGTCGCATGAGGTGGATCGTGAGGCACTGTGGCCGACCAGCCCGCTCTCGGGGTCTCACCGGGCGAAATGCTGTTCCCGGCGGTCGAGGTCGTACACGAGCATGCTGTGACCGATCACGTCGACGGGAGTCATGGTGCGCAGCGAAGCGTAAGTACCGTCCGGGTCGTACGGGCCGGCGACCCAGACCGGACTGGCGATGACGAGGCCGCGTGGCGGCAGCGGCTCGGGTCGGAGCGCGAACGAGACGCGTCCGCCCATGTATCGCTCGATGCGGCGGCCGCTGGCATCGTCGCCGAAGTAGAGAAGGTGCACCGGGCGATCGGGGGGCTGCGGGTGCGCGTCGAGCCAGGCCCGCACCTGCTTCAGGCCCTGCCCCCAGTCGAGATTGCTGTCGCTGATCGCCAGGTAGGGGCGGTCGCGGGGAAAGTTGATGTAGGAGAGGTAGTCGGGGTGGAACGACGCCACGTGCAGCGCGGCCGCGGCGAGCCCGCCCCAGGCGGCGGGTGCCACCCAGCGCGGTGCGGGGGAGTCGCCGTCGCCGCGGGCCAGGCATCGCGAGGCGAGCAGCAGGGCGAAGATCCACGCCGGCAGGAAATGCCGGAAACCGATGTTCACCCGGCTCGTCATCATGAGGGTCGTCCACGCGACGAGCGGCACGACGAGGCCCCACTCCTCGAAGCGCGGCCGATACCAGCGGAGCGAGAGGAGTGCTATGACGACGATGAAGGCCACGCCGAGCGGCGTTTTATAGAGGAGCAGCGCCGGGAAGTAATACCACCAGCCGGTGAGGCGCCGCTCGCCGAACAGGTAGCCGAAGTGCCCCTGACCGGCGTGCGCCAATCCCTGGAACAGCGCCGTCAGGTAGAGGCCTCCGGGCACCGGGCGCTGCAGGAAGACCGGAACGTTGCCGGCGGGGCGCCCCCAGTCGTCCATCGGATGCGGGGTGCTGACGTCGAAGAGCGTCAGCGCCCACAGAGCCAGCACTCCGACCAGGATGGCCGCGGCGATCGCCATCAGGCGCGGCCGGAGCTCCTTCGTGCAGCCCGGTAAGCCTGCACCGCGCCGCAGCGGCCGGACGACCCAGAACAGCGCGGCGAAGCCGGCGGTCACTCCGAGGAGGGCCAGGGTCGTGTGCTTCAACATCAGCGCGACGGCGACCGAGGCCGCCGCGGCCACGAGCCGTGTCGCGGACGGCGCCTCGAAGGCGCGCCACAGCAGGAACGATCCGATGAGCGCGCCGCTGACCCCCAGCGCATCGAGGGTCGCGAGCGGCACGTGCGCCGCGAAGGTCGGCTCGACCAGCAGGAGGAGAAGCGCCAGCCAGCCGGCGCGCGCTCCGTACAGCGAGCGGCCCCAGACGAACGCGACCCCGGCCGCCGGCAGGAAGAGGAGCGACATCCAGAGGTGGGTCAGGAGAAGGTTCCGCTCCGGGTCCCGCTCCGATTCCCACTCCTGGCCCCGGTGCGCGGCCAGGACCGGCAGCGCGGCGAGCGCCTCTCCCAGCGGCGGATCGTTCAGCGGGACATCCGCCAGCTCCTTCGACCAGAAGCGGGCCCCGCGCGACAGGTGGTACCCCTCGTCGTAGGTCTCGCTGTGGGCGCGGGCGATCAGGAAGGCCCGCGGCAGAAGCACCAAGCCCGCGATCAGGAGCGCCAGGAGAAGGCCGCGATCGAGGGGCCTCAGGCCTAGCACTACTTCTTCTTTCCGCTCCAGAGCAGGAGGCCGCCGCCCACGGCGATCCCCACGACACCCGCCCAGATCGGGATCTCGACCCGCTCGCTCTGCTTCACCGACACTGCGATCGGCCCCAGCTTCGCATCGCGGTTCTTCGGAATGCTGAAGCCGTGATAGACGAGGACCCAGACCCCGGCCACGAGAAACAGCACCCCGAGAATCTTCGACATCATCGCCACTTTCCTCCCTCAGCACGGCACAGCACCGCACCTGTCGCGGTCGCGGCGCCATGTTACACTCCCGCCTCGTTTTTTTTCCAGGAGGGCAGGTGATGGCCGTGGATATGGACAAGCTGAATACGTTCATGGGCCGCTTCGTGGGGGATCTCGGCGCCGGTCTGCACGCCGCGTCGGTGATCCTCGGCGACAAGCTCGGGCTCTACAAGGCGATGGCGGGCGCCGGCCAGATGACTCCGGCCGCCCTGGCCGGCAAGACCGGCACCGACGAGCGCTACGTGCGGGAGTGGCTGAACGGCCAGGCGGCCGGCGGATACGTCTCGTACGACGCCAAGACCGATCGCTATTTTCTCAACGACGAGCAGACCTTCACGCTGGCCGACGAGACCAGCCCCGTCTACCTCCCGGGCGCGTTCCAAATCATCAGCGCGGTGATGAAAGGCGAGGAAAAGATCACCGAGGCGTTCAAAACGGGCAAGGGGGTCGGCTGGCACGAGCATCATCCGGACCTGTTCGTCGGGACCGAGCGCTTCTTCCGGCCGAACTATGTCGCCAACCTGACGAGCAGCTGGATCCCGGCGCTCGCCGGGGTCGAGGCGAAGCTGAAGAAGGGGGCCAAGGTGGCCGACATCGGCTGCGGTCATGGCGCCTCCACCATCCTGATGGCAATGGCCTACCCGTCTTCGCAGGTGACCGGGTTCGACTACCACCCGGCGTCGATCGAGATGGCGCGGAAGCGCGCCAAGGCGGCCGGTGTCGGCGACCGCGTGAAGTTCGAGGTGGCGGCGGCGAAGAACTTCCCCGGCAAGGACTATGACTTCGTGGCGTTCTTCGATTGCCTGCACGACATGGGCGATCCGGCGGGGGCCGCGAAGCATGTCTACGAGTCGCTCTCCCCGGACGGCACCTGGATGATCGTCGAGCCGATGGCCGGCAACACCGTCGAGGAGAATCTCAACCCGGTCGGACGGGTCTTCTACTGCGCCTCGACGATGCTCTGTACTCCCGCTTCCAAGGCGCAGGAGGTCGGCACCGCGCTCGGGGCGCAGGCGGGAGAGAACCGGCTCCGCGAGGTGGTGCAGGCGGGCGGGTTCAAGCAGTTCCGCCGCGCCACGTCGACCCCGTTCAATCTGGTGCTCGAGGCGCGTCGGTAGGCTGATCGATCCCGATATGCTGGTGGAGATCGAAGCGGAAGCGATTCTCGCGAGCTAGGAGTGTGTCCGAGTATTGGCATGGGCCGCGCGCATGGGGCTTGCGAGTCCCATGCGAATACTCGGACACAATTCTAGCCTGCGGAAGGAGAGCCCCATGGTTGAGATCCAGATCCAGTACGAAGGGGAGCTGCACTGTCGTCTCGAGCACGGCCCCTCGAAGGCGGTGATCGTCACCGACGCGCCGGCCGACAACCAGGGGAAAGGGGCGGCGTTTTCCCCGACCGATCTCCTCGCGGCGTCTTTGGGGTCGTGCATCATGACGACGATGGGGATCTACGCCAGGCGGAAGGAGATCGATCTGCGCGGCAGTCGGGTCAGGGTGCAGAAGGAGATGGTGGCCGATCCGCTGCGCCGGGTCGGCCGGCTGTTGGTGGACGTCACCCTGCCGGAGGGCGTCGTGGCGGCGCAGCGGCCGATCCTGGAGAACGTCGCCCACACATGCCCGGTGCAGAAAAGCCTGCACCCCGGCGTTCAGGTCGACGTGACCTTCCGCTACGGGTTGTAGGGCTACTTCGGCGGCGCCGGCGGCTCATCGGGGTTGCCGCCATCGAGGACCGCCTTCCAGGCGCCGTCCGCCTGCTTCCTCCAGATGGTGACGTACTTGCCGTGCCGGACGAAGGTGTCGCCGGCCTTGTCCTTCGCCGTCACCTCGTAGGAGCCGGTGGTCCAGCCGAGATCGCCCGATTTCGCGATGTCGGCGCGCAGCGGCTTCCAGGTGAGCCGGACCGTCGGGTCGTCGATCAGCGGCCGGAACGAGCTCATGATCGCCTCGCGTCCCTCGAGCAATGGCTCATACATCGGCAGATAGACGGCGTCGTCGGCGAAAAACTCGGCGAAGGCGGCGAACCCCTTCTCGGCGACCAGCGCCGCGAAGCGGGCGTCCACCGCCATAAGGGCCGCGGCCGCGCCGGAGGCTCGCGCCCTGGCCGGGGGCTCCGCGGCGGGCGTTGCCGCGGAGGCGCGACCGGGGAGGGACGAGAGGAGCAGGCAGGCGGCGATCGAGGCGACTCGGAGGCGCATCACGAGGTTCCTTTCGACAAGGGTCAAGGGCAGATGGGTGAGGGACGCGCGGGAGCGCCCGCCGATCCGGCACCGAGCGGGCCCGGCCCGCAGGCGTTGCGGACCCGCACCAGGTAATAGAAGCCATCACCCGGTGCCGGCGGGGCGGTATCGCTGAACGGCGCCGCCGGAACCGCCGTCGCGAGGCACGTGGCGGCGGCCAGGCTGTTGTCGGCGTGCGCCTGCTGCAGCGACCCGCGCAGAAGGTCGTAAGTCCAGGTGATCGGAGCGCCTCCGAGCGGGGTCCAGGTGAGGGTCGCCGCACCGGCGCCGCTCACGGCCACCCCGTTGATCTCGGCCGCCGGCGGATCCTGGGCGGTCGGATCGGCAGGCGCGCAATCGGAGGTGTTGGCGCGGCCGTCGCCGTCGAGGTCCGCATCGCAGGCGTCGCCGATCCCGTCCCCATCGAGATCGGCCTGCGTCGGATTGGCGGCCGCCACGCAGTTGTCGGCGGTGTCGGGCACCCCGTCGACGTCGGCATCCGGCAGCGTGATGGCGCCGAGGGTCTTCAGGATCCAGACATCGGGGTCGAAATCGACCGCGCTCGGCGCGGCGGGGACCGGCGGTAGGGCGAAATCCTGCGCCGTCGCCGTGTTCTGCACCACGAAGGTCTGCACCCCCCCGGGGTAGGTGACC
>JAYUCR010000104.1:0-13769 GCA_043740165.1 Acidobacteriota bacterium
CATCTGGGCCTTCGGCGTCGTACTGCTCGAGATGCTGACTGGCAAGGAGATCTACAGCGGCGAAACGGTATCCGATACGCTGGCCGCCGTGCTGCTGAAAGAACCCGATCTCGCCGCGCTGCCCGAATCCACTCCGGCTGCCGTGCGCAAATTGTTGCGCCGCTGTCTGGACAAGGACCCGCGCCGCCGCCTGCGCGACATCGGCGAGGCGCGCTTCCTTATCGAGGAGACCCTGTCGGGCGTTCCGGATGACGCGGCGGCGGGCGCCGGCGGCGTCGCAGGGGCGGGTGCGGGGGCCGGCGGCACGGCGCGCGGCCTGACGCGCGGAATGATGCTGGCGCTCGCGGCCTCCGTCGCGGTCACGGCGGCGGCGACGGCCGGCGCGCTCTTCTTCCTGCAGCCGCGCCCGCCGGAGCCGCCGGTGCGCCGCTTCGTCCTGCCGGCGAGCACCCCGTTCCGATCGAACGAGCAGGGTCGGCTCCTTGCGATCTCTCCCGACGGACAATCGATCGCCTATGTCGATGCCGGGAAGCTGCTCATCCGCCGGATGTCCCGCCTCGATCCGATCCTGATCCCGACGCACTCCGAGCCGATCGTGATCTTCTGGTCGCCCGACAGCGCCTTCATCGGCTACGCCAGTAGCGGGAAACTCTGGAAAGCCCCCGCAGGCGGCGGCGAAAGCACGCCGATCGTCGACACCCCGGGCGCTATGGCCGGCGGGTGCGGTGTCTCGTGGGGCCCCGACGGCCGCATCGTCCTGTCGCGCGGCGACGGCGATCTGATGCGCGTGTCGGCGCAGGGTGGAGACTTCGAGACGATTCTCAAGCTCGAGAAAGGGAAGGACAGCGACTTCCACGATCCGGAGGTTCTCCCCGACGGCAGCGGCGTCCTCGTCGTGTCGCACACGATGGGCGGCCGCCCGGACACGCTGTTTCTTCTCGCCGACGGGAAGCGCAAAGATCTGGTGAAGATTCCCGGCCAGGACATCTGGTTTCCCGTCTATTCGCCGACCGGGCACATTCTCTACCGACGCCACCCGGTCAACGCCGGGATCTGGGCGCTGCCCTTCTCGCTCAAGACGCACGCGGCGACGGGGGAGCCGTTCCTGGTGGCGGCCGACGGGGATCTTCCCAGCGTTTCCAACGACGGAACGCTGGTGCACGCCAAGGGTGTCTCGTCGCGCATGACGCAGCTCGCGTGGGCCGATCGCACCGGCAAGGTGGTCGGACTGATTGGTCCGCGACAGGAGCAATGGCCATTCCCCGAGCTGTCGCCGGATGGACGCCACGTGGCGATCGCCGGGAAGGAGAACGATGTCATCGATATCTGGATCGACGACATCGAGCGCGGCACACGGACCCGCCTGTCGGCTGCGACTGCGAACTACTCCACCATGGCCTGGACGGCGGACGGTGAGCACATCTACTACAGCGAAGGGACGAGCCCGCCCTTCTCGTTGAACGTCAAGAATGCCGATGGAGGCGGCCAGCCGAAGAAGATCGTGATCGGCTGGGGTCCCGCGCTCTCGTCGGACGGCAAGAACCTCTTCTACACCGTGGTGGGGGAAGAGACCTTCTACGATGCCTCCTATTCCAGCCTCGAGGGGGAAGGTAAGGAGATTTCGCTCGTGAAGGGGCCGGCGTTCGAGGCATGGCCGCGGCCGTCGCCGGACGGAAAGTATTTCGCCTACGTCTCGGACGAGGGCGGCAACACGGAGGTCTACATCAAGCGCTTCCCGTCCGGCGAGGGGAAATGGCAGGTCTCGACCACCGGCGGCTCCTGGCCGCGCTGGAACCGGCGCGGCAATCGTCTCTACTATGCCCAGGGCGAGACGATCATGGAGGTGGACGTCACGATGCAGCCCGCGCTGACACTCGGCAAGCCGCGGGCGGTCTTCACCCGGAAGCCGCTCGGGTGGCCGCTGGTCTTCGGCTGGGCCCCGGGCTTCGATGTCTCCGCCCAGGAGGATCGCTTCGTGATCGTCACGTCGGTTGAGGAAAAGGCCGACCTCAACGGCATCGTCGTCCAGGAAAACTGGTCGCGCGAGTTCGTCCACCCTGCGCCATGAGCCGCACGCTGTGAGCCTGGCGCGGTGAGCCTGACGAGCGGCGCGCGGCTCGGCTCGTACGAGATCGTCGCCCCGATCGGCGCCGGAGGCATGGGCGAGGTCTACCGCGCGCGCGACAGCCGGCTGGGGCGCGACGTCGCCGTGAAGGTGCTGCCCGCCGCGTTCGCGGCGCACGCGGACCGGCTCACGCGGTTCGAGCAGGAGGCGCGCGCCACCGGCGCGCTCAACCACCCCAACATCCTCGCCATTTTCGAATTCGGCACCCACGAGGGTCTTCCGTACATCGTCTCGGAGCTGCTCGAGGGGGAAACGCTGCGTGCGCGGCTGGAGCAAGGGGCTCTCCCTTTCCGCAAGGCGGCCGAGTACGCGGCGCAGGTGGCGCGCGGGCTGGCGGCGGCGCACGACAAAGGGATCACCCATCGCGACCTGAAGCCGGAGAACCTGTTCGTCACCAGGGACGGCCGGGTGAAGGTGCTCGACTTCGGGCTGGCGAAGGTGACGCGGCCCGAGTCGGCACCGGGAGAGCTGGTCTCCAGCCTTCCGACCACACCCGCGGGCACCGACGCCGGTCTGGTGATGGGGACGGTCGGCTACATGTCGCCGGAGCAGGTGCGCGGCAAGCCGGCCGACGGGCGATCGGATCTGTTCGCGCTCGGGGCGATCCTGTACGAGATGCTCTCCGGCCGACGCGCGTTCACCGGCGAGTCGGCCGTCGAGACGATGAACGCCATCCTCAAGGAGGACCCGGCCGACCTGAGCACCGCCGATCGGCCGATCCCGCCGACGTTCGAGCGCCTGGTCCGCCACTGCCTGGAGAAAAACCCCGAGGAGCGCTTTCAGTCGGCGCGCGACGTGGCGTTCGATCTGGAAGCGCTCGCCGGCCCGGGCTCGACCGGATCAGGCGCCACCGTCATCGCGGCGCCGGGCGGGCGGCGCGGCCTGCGGCGCGAAGCGGTCATCGGCCTCCTGGCAGCAGCCGGCGGCGCCGTCATAGTGCTCGCGGCCGGATATCTCGGTGCGCCGCTCGCACGCTTCCTCCCCGGCGCGCTGGCGGGCCGCGGCGCGGGCGGCGCCGGTGGCGAGGCCGCGCTGCCACCGGTCACCTATACCCAGAAGACCTACTCCCAGGTCGCGATCTTCAACGCACTGTTCGCCCCCGACGGGAAGACGATCGTCTACAGCGGCGCTCCCGAGGGGAACCGGCCGTTCATCTTCACGGTGCGCCCGGAGTACCCCGAGCCGGTCGCGCTCGGCGCGCAGGGGATCCACCTGCTGTCGATTTCGAGGAAGGGCGAGATGGCGGTGTTGACCGGGGCGCAATGGCTCGGCCATCGCCTCTTCTTCGGCACCCTGGCGCGGATGCCGCTCGGCGGCGGCGCGCCGCGGGAGATTTTGGAAAATGTCCGCCAGGCCGACTGGGCCCCAGACGGCGAGCGGCTCGCGATCATTCGCGACGTCAACGGCAAGGATCGCCTGGAATTCCCGATCGGCAAGGTCCTCTACGAGTGCTCCGGCTACCTGAGCGACCCGCGCGTTTCGCCCAAGGGAGATCGGATTGCCTTCTTCGAGCATCCGGCGCGGTTCGACGATCGGGGATCCGTGGCGGTGGTCGACCTCGAGGGCCACAAGACGACGCTCGCCGAAGGTTATTGGGGAGAAGAGGGGATCGCCTGGTCGCCGGACGGCGGGGAGATCTTCTTCTCCGCGGGAACCGGCTACGCGCACTTCACCATCTTCGGCGTGACCCTCGCGGGACGGCTGCGCACGGCGCTGCAGAGCGCCGGAGGGATGCTGATCCACGATGTCGCGCCGGATGGGCGCTGGCTGGTCACGCGGGACGACATCCGCCGCGACACCTTCGTCCGGGCCCCGGGCCAGGCGGCGGAGAAAAACCTCTCCTGGCTCGATCTGACCGACGTCGTGGCGCTGTCGCGGGACGGCAAGACACTTCTGATGACCGAGGAAGGAGCCACGGCCGGGGTGAATTACCAGGTGGCGCTGCGCAAGACCGACGGCTCGCCGGTGATCCGGCTTGGCGAGGGGAGCGCGGCGGATCTGTCACCGGATGGCCGATCGGCGCTCGCCGCCATTCCGACCGACCCGGACCGGCTGATCCTCTATCCAACCGGAGCCGGGGAGCCGAAGTCGTTGCCGGCCGGCCCGATCCGGACCTACCTGCGGGGTTACTGGGCGCGCGACGGCCGTTCGATCATCCTGTGGGCCGCGGAGTCGGGGCACGCCTCGCGCTGTTACCTCCAGAGCCCCGACGGGGGAGACCCCAAGCCGATCACTCCGGAAGGGACCGGCTACTGCTACCTGTCGCCGGATGGCGCGTCGGTGGTCACCGGATCCTCCACCAACGAATTCAAACGGTACCCGGTCGATGGCTCCGCCCCCACCTCGGTGACCGTGGTCAAACCGGATGAGGAGATCGTCCGATGGAACCCGGACGGCCGCTCCCTGCTGGTGCGCCGGCACGCGGATGTTCCAGCACGCATCGAGCGGGTCGATCTCGCCACCGGCCGGCGCGAGCAGGTGGCGCTCCTCGGCCCGTCCGACCCCGCCGGCGTCATCCAGATCAACGCGGTCGCTTTCGCCGACGACGTCAGCGCCTACGCCTACTCGTGTCTCCGCTACCTGTCGCACCTCTTCGTCGTGGACGGCGTCCGCTAGGGTTCGCGCGCGGTGGGAGGCTTCCGGGCGCGGAGCGACTCGAAGTGCCGCTCCCACCGGGCGCGCACCTCGGCTTCGGTGAGGCCGAAATCATAGGCCGGCGAATCGATCGCCTGCGCGCTCTGAACCCGGATCAGAACGACCTCGCGGATGGCGCTCACCCGGGAGCCGCGCGCTTCGTAGAAGGCGATCGCCTTGTCGTAGAGCGCTCCGGATTCCAGGATGGAGGCGGTCCCCTTGAACCGGTACCCCTTGCGGGCGAATGGATCGACGACATTCACCTCCACGCCGGCGTTCTGTCGGAGGTTCGCGATCGTGCCCGGCGAGCGGATATTGGCGAAGACGAGGTGATCGTCGTCCCACACGGCGGTGGTGCCCTTGGGCGAGAGGTTCGGAGTGCCGTCGGGGCAGACCGTGGCGACGAAGCCGAGGCGTTGCTCCTCGACGACCCGCTTCATGTCGGCGGTGAGGATTCCCATGGCGTCCTACTTCGCGTAGGTCGCGGCGCCGATGAAGTGCAGCGACACATACGGCTCGCCGCCGACGACCCAGCTGTCGTGACCCGGCCCGATCGCGAACAGGTCGCCCGGCGTGAGATCGATCTCCCGCCCGCCGTCCATCAGCACCTTGGCCCGGCCCGACACGACCATCCCGACATGCTCGACCTGGCAGAGCGGCGTCCCGACGATCGGCCCGACGTGCGTCGACCACCGCCATCCCGGTTCGTACCGCGCCCGCCCGATCGTCATGCCGCCTAGGTGCACCAGCTCGAAGACGCCCTTCTCGAATGTGCGGGTCGCGTCGGGGGAATCGAAGCGACGGAGGAGGGAGTTACTCATACTCAGCTCCTCACTCCTCGGTGAAGTAGTCTGAATCAATTCGCTTGATGTCGTAGGTCTCTACCAACGAAACGCCAAGTCCATGATCGATCATGAGTCGTGCGAGCTCTGCGCCGTCGATCAATGCAATCTTGATTTCGATCTGCGCGGCATATTGGATCGCATCCTTGGAGAATTCAGAAGTGGTGATGAACACGCCCTTCTTGGCTCGATGCCCCTGCAGGGCCCCGGCGAATTTCTGCACCTCAGGCCTGCCGACCGTTGAGTCCCAACGCTTGGCCTGGACATACACCACATCCAGCCCCAATCGGTCCTCCTTAATGATCCCGTCGATGCCACCGTCACCAGTTCGACCGACAGCCATGCCCGCATCTCGACGTGTGCCGCCATACCCCATCTTGACGAGCAGTTCTACGACGATCCGCTCGAAGAAGGATGGGGAGCAACCCTTTACGCGGTCCAATAGCTCTGCTTCGAGATTGGCGCGAATCCTTTCATATGCATTAATCAGAGTTTCCTCCGGCGTGCTGCCATCAGGCGGCAACGGTGATTCTTCGGAGTCCTCTTTCTCTCGGCGAATTGCTCGGAATGAATGAAACTCTGGGAATCTGTCCAGAAACGCTATGTCGATTCTTGATGGGCCCTCCTTGAGAACATCAAGTCCGCGGGATGTGATTTGGAAGAATGCCCTCCTCGGAGTGTCCAGGAGGCCGGCCTTCTTCATGTAGGTTCGTGCCCAGCCGACCCTGTTGTCAAAAATCGCCTGCCTTCCGCTGGGCAGCAAAATTGAGCGCTCTACCTCAGAGAGACCAAATTGTTTTGCGAGTGCTTCGACGGATTCGCGGAGAGACTTCGGTTTGTTGTCGCCGGCCAGCCGAAGCAGTGGAAGCATAACGGTCTGAAAGTCTGGAATGGCCATGTTTATGAACCTGTGCGCTCGTCACAATTCATGAACGTCCCCACTTGTTTGCTGCATGGGCTTGCATGAGTGCCTTGTTGGCCAACTCGCAACGTCGCAAGTCTCGGACGGCGACATTCATGTGGGGCGCATGTCTACTTATATCCTGACGCCTAGCGTTGGGCTCTCGTCGTGGTTAGCCGGCGCCGGGTCCACGGGCTTTCCTCGACAGCGCCGCCCCGATGCCGACGCCCATGGCGACGCCGACGCCGATCCAGACTCCCAGGTTGTGGGTTGCCGTGCCAATCGCGGTGCCGAACGCCACCCCGAGGGCAACGCCAAAACCCATGTAGCGCGATGCGTTCTTCTTGCGCGTCGACTCATCATCAGCCAAATGGACCCCCGCCGAGGATTCGTGCTATTCGATTCCGTGACCGTTCACTGATCACAATGTGCCCCGTACCGGGCTTCGCTCACCCCGTGAGATGGCCTTCTAACGCGACTTCGGCTGCCCCGCCTCCGGCGTCACCAGCCGCGCCATCGCGTCCTCGCCCAGCCGCATCTGCTGCCGCGATCCATCGAGCGCGCGCGCGGCCGCGGCCGAGCCCGGGTCGCGATGGTGCAGCTCCGAGGCGGCCGAGACGACGCGGGTCCAGGCGCCGACCTGGACGTAGTAGCCGCAGCGCATGAGACTCGCGAGGGCGGGGGCGTCGTCGCTGCCGGCGAGGCCGGCGAGCTCCTTCTCGAAGCGGGTCGCGTCGGTCTGCGCCTTCTTGTCGGCGATGCGGAAGGGGACCGCTTCGCTGAGGGGGGCGCCGCCGTCGGGGGCTTCGAGCCACCAGCGGTAGACCTCGCCGGCGCGCAGCTCGGGGACGCTGGCGGGGAGGGTGAGCGGTCCGGCGGCGGTGGGCGGGCTGCGCCAGACGATCTCCTGGCCGCGGCCGATGACGAGGCGCACGGGAACGGCGGCGGCCCAGAGAAGGCGTGGGCGCGGCTCGAGCACGGTCTCGAAGCGCGGCGACAGCGGCAGCGGGCCGGCGCTGACGTCCGCGGTCCAGTCATCCCCACCGCCGCGCATGGCGGTGAGGAGCACGCTCCCTTGCGGGTCGTTGAGAACCCAGAGGCCGGCTTCGAGGACCTCGACCGATCGCGACGACATCGCGGGGGTCAGCGCCGCACCGGACGGGGCTGTCTTCGGGGCGGCCGTCACCTTCGGGATCTCGATCCGGTTTCCGGCCGGCACGCGCACGATGCCGCCGCCGGCCAGGTAGACCGTCGCGGAGGACGCGCCGCCGACGCGCACCATGTCGCCCTGCAGCAGCCGCACGCCGATGGCGCCGGCGATCGGCGCGCTCGTTCCGGGCCGGTCAATCTTCACATCGCCGTTGACCGCGGCCAGCACCCCGGCCGCGGGGGTGGCGTGCGGCTTGGCGTCCTCGGCTGCCAGCGCGCCGGCCGCGAGGGCCGGCAGCAGGAGCGCCGGCAGCAACACGGCCGCCAGCGCGATGGCAATGGAAGCCCACACCCTGGCTCCAGGCTCCGCTCCAGGCCCTCGACCCACCCGATGTGAGCGCATTCGGCTTGCCCCCCTGGGTAATTTGGCGAAAGCGTACCACTTCTGCCTCGGGTCCTGCGTCGGGCCCGGGTCTCTGGACGTCTCACCGCTTCCCGCGGCCCGGCTTGGGGCCACGTACCGGCTTGGAGCCACTCGCCGCTTTCGGCCGGCTCGCGGGCATCATGATGCGATAGCTGCGCCGGACCAGGTCCTTCAACAGGGTCCAGTCCGGATCGCCATCCACCCAGGCGCTCACCCAGCCGCGGTTCCCGAGATATGGCGTGCGGAAGAATCGCACCTCGTCGATCAGAAGCTCCTGCATCCCGGCTTCGACCTTGAAGGCGATGGAGGGGCGGCCGCGGTAGTGCTCGAACACGGCGAAGGTCTTCTTGCCGGCGCGGAAGTTGGGATGCCCCCAGGCTTCTACCTCGGTGACCCCGGGAAGCGACACGCAGAGTTTGCGGAGCCGGTCGAGAATCCGGTCGGGTGTGTTCATGTCCCGAGGCTGCGGCTCAGGGGCGGCTTCTGTTCCACCCCAGGAAGTCACAGATGCCTTCCAGGCTGGCTTTCTTCGCCATGTTCAGCCACCCACCCGCAGCACCTCGCCCGGCTTGGCTCGCGTCAGTGCCTGGCGGACATCGACCATCAGTGGGCGAAGATCCCGGAGGCGGTTGCTCTTCGAGACCATTGCTACGATGCCGATGTGCAGCCCCTCCAGGTTCTGCTGAAACGTGATGCTGCGATCGACTGTCAACAACACGTCGAACCGCCCGCTCGCCATCTGCAGAAGCGCGCCGTTCTTCAGCCCGGCCCAGCCTTCTTCCTGGGCGGTCCGGACCTCGTGTTCAGTCAACTCCGATTTCAGCTTGCGGGGGAGGCATTCATCGAGGAGGACACGCATTGGCCAGCAGCGCCTCCTTGGCCTGCTCAAGAGCCGCGACTGCCTGCTCTCGCGTCACGGATGGGAAATCGTCAAGGAACTCGGCGAGCGGGTCCCCGGCTTCAAGGTAGTCGAGCAGGTTCTGGAAAGGAACGCGGGTACCCACGAAAACAGGCGTTCCCCCGAGAATATCCGGATCGCTGTGAACCACGGGGGTCTTGGGAGCCATCAAAACCTCCACCTCGAATGGCCCAAGTATAGCGCCTTACTCGGCTTAGGTGGAGCCTGCGCTCCTGGGAGGCTCACCGGATCCGCGCCACCCGGCCCTCGGCGTGGAAGCGGGTGAACTGCAGTGGGTCGTGACCGGGGACGACGCGGTCGGCCGAGCCGGCGAGCTGGATCATGCGCGCCTGGGCGGCGAGGTTGGCCGGGTGGTCGGCCTCGCTGAACGTGGCGCTGGGGGCGTGCGCCGAGAGGTTGCGGTAGAGGTAGCAGTTGTCCGAGGCCAGGACGAACGGCGGCTTGCCGTCGACGCGCAGGTACTGCGACGCGAAGGTGTGGCGCGCACCGGTGTAGGCGCGAACCCCGGGGAAGATCTCGACGTCGTCGCCCTCGACGAGCCGCAGGCGCCCTTCGGTGTTCAGGCGCACCAGGACCGCGATGTCCTCCGGGTCGATGCCGCCGTTCTGTCCTCCCGGCTGCCATGCGTCCCCGGTGTAGTAGGCATACTCCTGCTTCTGGATCCAGACGGTCGCCTTGGGGAAGAGATCGATCCCGCCCATGTGGTCCCAGTGCGCGTGGCTGATGACGATGTCGGTCACCGCGTCCGGCGCGACACCGGCGAGCTTCACCGCATCGTCCGGGCTCATGAAGTCGGTCATCGGGAGATACTTGAACCACTTGTCGCGATGAAATCCGCTGTCGAACAGGATCGTCCTGCCGCCGCCGCGGATCAGCCAGACGACCATCGCGATCTCCATTTTCTCGTCGGCCGGCGCTCCCACCACCAGCATCGAGGTGTCGATGTTGGGGGCGCTGGCGTAGCGGATCGCCTGGATCGAGTAGTCCGGTGCTGCCGCGGGCGCGGTTGCCGCGGCCGCCGCGGGGTCGGGGGCCGCGGGCGATGCGAGCAGCAGACCGAGCAGGCCGAGAGTCAGAACCATCGACGCACCTCCCTGCAGTAAGCGCGATACGGCTCGCCGAACTTTCCTTCCAGGTAGCTTTCCTCACGCGCGATCACCCCGCGGTCGATCACGATCAGCAGGACCGGCAGCAGCACGAGCGGGGCGACGGCATTGACGAGCAGCGTGACGCCCAGATAGATGATCGTGGTCCCGAGATAGAGCGGGTTGCGGGTGAAGCGGTACGGCCCGTCGACGACGATGGCGGTGCTCGGCTGGCGCGGGTCGACGTTGGTGCCGGCATTCTGGAGCCGGCTCTTGCCCCACTTCGCCAGCGCCGCGCCGGCCACGATCAGAAGCGCCCCGATGACCCGCGATGGAATCGGCGGGAACGGCCGCACCGGGTGGATCCAGTGGGCGATGAGGCCGATCGTCATCGCTCCGGCGAAAATGAATGGCGGGAAGGCGATGACGTCGGGGGCATCGTGCGCGTCGGCCCCGGCTTGTGCTGTCATGGAGACTCTCCGGTCGTTCGTTGCAGCCGTTCCAGCCCGGCGCGCACCGCCTCTTCGGTGGCCGGGTCGACACCGGCCAGAAGCGCCTGGCTGTATGCCTCGGTGGCGTCCGAGGCATGGTGGGTCTGCTCGAGCGCCCGGCCGAGGGCGGCGAGCGTCGCGCCGCGATGCTCCGGCAGCAGGGGTCCCGCGATGGCGCGCCGCAGCGCCGTCGCGGCGTCGGCCGCGTTGCCGGCGGCAAGGTACGCCAGCCCGAGCGTCTTCGCCAGCATCGCCTCCTCGACCGTCGCGGCGCCGACCGTGTCGCCGGGGTCGCCGGGCGCGCCCTTCGTTTCGGCGCTCAGCAGCGCGATGGCGTCAGCGGCGCGCCCGGTGTCGATCAGCAGGAGCCCCAGCTCGTTCTGCACCAGCGGCCGCATCGCGCCGGTGCCGGCGAGGTAGAGCGCCTCGCGCAGCTCCTTCTCGGCGCGCTCGCGGTTGCCGGTGAGGCGCAGTGTCGTGCCCAGGTTGTAGCGCGTCGCGGCCGATGCGGGGAAAGTGCCGGCGCACTCCTCCAGGATGGTGAGGGCCCAGGTCGGGTTTTTCTCGAACCCGGCCAGCGATCCGAGGTTGGCGCAGGCGGGCAGGTAGCCGGGGTGCGCGCCGTGCGCGGCGAGGAAATCCTTGCGGGCCGCGTCGCGATCGCCGCGCTCCAGGGCGGCGAGCCCCTGTTCGTTGAGCTCGCGGGCGCGCACCCCCTGCTGGTAGCGCAGCCAGGTCCAGCCGCCGACCGCCGCGAGCAGGAGCGCCATCACGCCGCCCAGCGCCAGCATGAAGCGCCGCCGGCGCGGGTCGCGCCGCTCGATCGCGGCGGCGAGCTCGGCCATGACCGTTTCCATGTCGGGGAAGCGGTCGCCAGGCCGGAGCGCCACGCAACGCCGGATGAGCCGCGCGATGTCGCGCGGGATATTCGCGGCGATCTCCGGCTGCCCGGAGAGGATCCGCGACGCCCATTGCTTTCCGCCGAACGGGCGTTGCCCGGTGAGCATCTCGTGCAGCGTCACGCCGAAGGCAAACTGGTCGGTGGCGGCGGTCGGCTGCCCGCCTTCGATCACCTCCGGCGCGATGTAGGGCGGCGTGCCGGCCGACGACGGCATGCCGGCGTTCAGGTCGGGCGCCGTCGATGGCGTCGGCGCCGCACCCGCCGCTACCGCCCGGCCCGCCGCTGCGGCACCCGCCGCTTCGCGGCCGCCAGAAAAGCTGGGGCGCTGCATCGTGGCGGGGCTGTGCCAGGCGAGGCCGAAGTCGGAGACCTTCACGCCGCCGTCGTCGCCCACCAGGATGTTCGGCGGCTTGATGTCGCGGTGCAGGATGCCGCGCGCGTGCGCGGCGCGCAGCGCGTCGGCGATCGACCGGCCGACCCGCAGCCCCTCCACCAACGCCAGCGGCTTCTGCCGCAGGCGATCGGCGAGCGAGCCGCCCGTCATCAGCTCGGTCACCATGAAAGGTCCGTGCGGCGACGAGCCGATCTCATGCACCACGAGGATGTTCGGGTGCTGCAACGCGGCCAGCGCCGACGCCTCGCGCCGGAGCAGCTCGATGTCGGGCGTCATCCCCCCGGCGCGGATCAGCTTGAGAGCGACGCGCCGCCCCGGAATGTCGACGTCCGAAGCGACGAAGACGATCCCGGCGCCGCCCGATCCGATCCGCTTCTCCACGACGAAGTGGCCGATCGGCTCCCCGGGCTGGATCTTCGACTCCGGGCCGCGGCCGGCTTCGTTCAGTGTCTCGGTCGGTCGGGCGTCTCCCGGCACATCCTCGGGCGGTCGGCCCTCAGAGGGGGGGCTCATGGTTTGCCTATAATAGCGCCCAATGATCTCCCGGAAGGCGCGGATCCTCGTCTCGCTGTGGCTCGCGTGCGTCGGTCTGGCCCTGCAGGCAAGCCTCTTCGCCATCGCGCCGGTCCACGCCAACGCCCCGGTCGCCGCCGCCGCGGCCGCCGCCGCGGCCGAAGCGGCCGATCCGATCGCCGCGTTCGATGCCGCCGTGCAGCGCGGCGATGCGGCCGCGGCGCTCGAAGCCGGGCGCGCGGCGGCGGCTTGGCGGCGCGCGCGGCTGGCGGCGCGGCCGGCCGAGCTGGCGACGGCGCTCCACGCGCTGGCGTTCCGCATCTACCAGGAGTCAGGCGCCGGCGCCGAAGGGGAAGCGGTCGGCGAAGCGCTGTTCAAGGAAGCGCTCGACCTGCGCCGGCAGGCGTTCGGCCCCGATCATGTTGAGGTGGCCGGGAGCCTCGACACCCTCTCCACGGTGCATTACTTCCAGGGGCGCTTCGACGACGCCGAAGCGGAAGAGCGCCAGGCGCTGGCGATCCTCGAGCGGGTCCTGCCGGCTGCCGACATACGGATCGCCAAGGCGCGCGACGGGCTCGGGACCATCCTCTATAAGGAAGGGCGGTACGCCGAGGCGGAGCCGCTGCTGAACGCGGCGCTCGAGGCGTTCCGGGCCGCCACCCCCACCGATCCCGAGCGGGTCGGCGCCAGCCTGAACGTACTGGGAGAGCTGGCGCGCTCGCGCGACGATTTCGCCACCGCCGAGGCGCGCTTCCTGCTGGGGCTCGAGCTGGTGCGCGAGCCGGTCGTTGCAGCATCGACCGGTCTCGACACGCTGCGCGGCGAGCGGGCGCGGCTGCGGAACAGCCTGGCGGGCCTCTATAAGGATGAAGGGCGCTACGCCGAATCGGAGGAGCTGCTGCGCCAGTCGCTCGCGGAGCGCGAGGCGGCGCCCCCCACCGACCCGCAGGCCGATCGGGCGATCGCGTGGCTGAACCTCGCCGAGGTGGAGCGCCTGCAGGGGCTTCTGGACGAGGCGGAGCGGCGCTACGCGCGGTCGCTGGAGCTGGCGCGGCCGGCGCTCGGCGCCGACAACCCCGAGCTGGCCTGGTACCTCAACCAGACGGCGGTCCTGTACCAGGATCAGTGGCGCTTCGACGAAGCGGAGCGGCTGGATCGCGAAGCGGTCGACTTGCTGCGGCGCACGGTCGGCGACAGCCACTTCCAGACGGCGCAGGCGCTGCACGATCTCGGGCGGCTGCTCCTGCTGCGCGGCCGCCCCGCCGACGCCGAGATCCCGTTGCGCGAGGCGCTCGCCATCCGCCGGCGGGTCTACGGCGACGCGCACCCCGAGGTGGCGCTGACCCGCATCGAGCTGGCGCGCGCCAAGGGTGCGGGTGGCCAGGGCTCGG
>JAYUCR010000105.1:0-5562 GCA_043740165.1 Acidobacteriota bacterium
GGCCGCGCCGCGCGCAGGACAGGCGCCAGCTTGACGACGCGACGATCGCTCTCTTAGAATCGCGGACATCCAAGGAGAATCGACCCATGACGACCACAGCGCAGCCCGGCGTTGCCGCTCCGATTCCAGTCCCGGCGGCGGGGACCATCCCGCGCATCGGAGATGTCGCGCCTGATTTCACCGCCAACACCACCCAGGGCGAAATCACCTTTTCCACCTGGCAGGAAGGGAAGTGGGCCATCCTGTTCAGCCATCCCGCCGATTTCACCCCGGTCTGCTCGACCGAGCTGATCGAGTTCGCCCGCCGCGTCGCCGAGTTCGACAAGCGCAACACCAAGCTGATCGGCCTGTCGATCGATTCGATCCATGCCCATCTCGCCTGGCGGCAGAACCTCAAGCAGCTGTTCGACGTGCTCATCCCCTACCCGATGATCGCCGACAACGGCAATGTGGCGAACAAGTACGGCATGCTGCATCCGGGGGCGTCGGCGACCGCGACGGTGCGCGCGGTGTTCATCATCGACCCGAAGCACATCGTCCGGGCGCTCGTCTACTATCCTCTTAATGTGGGGCGCAACGTGGACGAGGTGGTGCGCCTGCTCGACGCGCTGCAGACCGCCGACCAGCACGGGGTCGCCTGCCCGGTGAACTGGAAACCCGGGGACAAGGTGATCGTGCCGCCGCCCAAGACGGAGAAAGAGGTCGAGCAGCGGCTGGCCTCGAACTTCGAGAAGCTCGACTTCTATTTGATGAAGAAGTCGATCTGATCCCGCCGGTCAGAGCGGGCGGGACTCGTAGCGCCGGACCGCCTCGCTGAATCGGTCGTCGAGCGGCCGCGGCCGCCCCGCGGCATAGTCGTACATCACCTGCACGGTGCGCCCCTCGGCCACCGTCCGGCCGCTCCGGCGGTCGACCAGCAGATACTCGAAGCAGAACGAGGTGCGCCCCAGCGACCCGACGCGCAGGTGGCAAAACAGGTCGTCCTCGAGCTTCGCCGGGCTCTTGAAGTCGCACTCCGCGCGCGCCACGACGTAGGTGCGGATGCGATCGGATTCCGATTCGCCCAAAGCGCGCCAGTAGTGCGCCCGCGCCAGCTCGAAAAACGTCAGGTAGACCGCGTTGTTCACGTGGCCCATCATGTCGACGTCGCGAAAGCGGATCTCGATCGGCGTCGAGCAGCGGAAATCTCCCGGGGTCAGGCCGGGGCTCACCACATCGCCGCCCCGCCATCCAGATTGATGGCCTGGCCGGTCATGCCGGCCCCGGCGTCCGAAGCCAGGAAGAGCGCCAGCCGGGCCACCTCGTCCGGCTGTATGAAGCGGCCGAGTGGCACCGCCTGCTCCTGCCGTCGCCGGAACTCTTCCGGCGTCGCCCCGGAGCCGCGCGCCCCCGCCTCGAGCCCGGCCTTCGCCATGTCGGTCTCCACCCACCCGGGGCAGATGGCGTTCACGGTGATCCGCTTCGGAGCCAGCTCGAGGGCAAGTGCCTTGGTCAGGCCGATCACTCCGTGCTTGCTGGCGCAGTAGGCGCCGTAGCCCGGCACGCCGAACTTGCCCAGCACCGACGACAGGTTGATGACGCGCCCGTGACCGTTTTCCGGCATGTGCGGCAGCGCCTCGCGCGTGCAGAGGTAGAGGCCGGTGAGGTTGGTGTCGAGAATGTCGCGCCAGCGCTTGTCGATCGCCTCCGCCGGCTCGGACGTCGCCGGCTCGGAGGCCGGCGTCGCGGCGGAGGAGCCCGGAGAGGTGATCGGAGTAAGGCCGGAGATTCCGGCGTTGTTGACCAGGATGTCGACGCGATCCCAGACCTCCACGACGTTGCCGATCAGGACCTCGACCTCGTCCTTGTCGCGCACGTCGCACCGGAACGGCACGATCCGGTGATCCCCCTGGTTCAGCGCCATGGTGAAGGTCTGCAGCGCCTTGACGTTGCGCGACGCGACCGCGACCTTCGCCCCTTCGCGGTAGAACAGCTCGGCGATCGCCCGACCGATCCCGCGACCACCGCCGGTGATCACCACCACCCTGCCTTCCAGCTGCATCAGACTCTCCTCCCCTCACCGGAAAGAAATGCGCGCAGCGCCTCGGAGGTGCTGCGAAACGCCAGATCATCCCACGGGATCGCCGCGGGCGGAAAGACGCCGACCTCGAGCGCTTCTTCGCCGCCACGCAGCGTGCCGCCCGTCACCTCGCCCGCATACACCACCACGATCACCGGCCGCCCCGGATACGAATAGGCGTTCACGAGCGTCGTGATGCGGACATCGAGGTGCACCTCCTCCAGGACCTCCCGGCGCGCCGCCGCCTCCAGCGTCTCGCCGCGATCCACGTACCCTCCCGGGAAGACCCACCGGCCGTACCCCGGCTCGATGCCGCGCCGCAGCAGGACGATCCCCTCCTCGACGCGGCAGATGACCCCCACCGCCACCTTGGGATCGAGATAGAAGACGAAGCCGCAGGCGACGCACACCGGGCGGGGAGGATCGGGCGCCAGCACGACGCGATCCTGGAGCGCGCCGCCGCAGCGCGGGCAATGCCGGTAGCGGGTCGTGCCGTCGTCGTGGTGCAGCGGTGCGCCGCCGCCCGGGGACCGGCTCACGGCCGCACGCCGCGCAGCAGGAGGCTCGGGCGCTCGAACCTCAGCCGGTCCCCCTCCCGCCAGACGCGCCGGCCGGAGAGCGCTCCGCCGGGTTCGGACTCGAGGAGCCAGCGGGCGCGGGCGCGCGCCGCGGCCTCCGTGAAGGCGCGGTCGATCCATTCGTCGAAATCGACGGCCATCCGGATCGTCTGCTCCCCCGCCGGGCGCAGGCCGGCCCCGGTCATGAGCCGGAGAAATCGCGATCGGGGGAGGGTGCGCGCATGCGTCGCATCGCGCAGGCGCTCGATCACCTCGAACGCGTCGCGATCGACCAGCGGCTCGGGGGCCTGCATATCCTCGATGATTATCCTGCCTCCGGCGCGCAGCACCCGCGCCGCTTCACCCATCACGAGCGCCGGATCGGGGAAGTGGTGGAACGCGTTGCGGGAGATCACCAGGTCGAACTGGCGGTCGCCGAAGGGCAATCGCTCCGCCGCCCCCCGCACCAGCGGCAGGCTGGCGCCGGCGGCCCGGGCGTCCAACGACGCCTCGCGCAACATCGCCTCGGTCAGGTCAATCCCGATGGAGTTGGCGCCGCGTTCCGCGATCGCTCTTCCGACGAGGCCCGGACCGCAGGCGATGTCGAGCGCCGTCTCCCCGGGTTGCGGGTCGGCCCAGTCGATCAGCCGGCGCAATCGTTCGGGATCTCGGTGCAGCGGGCTTCTCGCGAACGCCGCCGCCTGGCGGCTGAATCCCGCGACGATCTCCTCCCGACGTTCACCGCTCACGCGTCCTCCTTGGAAGACCCTGATTTTACGCTATACTGCCGGCCTCGCATGCAACGGCTCCGGTTCGTTTTCCCGCTGCTCTTCGCCGTGGCCTCGGCCTACGCCGGTCCCCCGGCCTCACCGCCGACGACGAATAAGCCGGCTTCCGGGATCGCCACCCCGGACACCAAAGCTGCTCCGAAGAATCTCGACGTCATCGACAGGTTCGTCGGCATCCCCGGCGTGCTTTATCTGGGACAGCCGTTGAGCGCGATGCTGGCGCGGTTCCCAGGTGCGGTGACCTCGCCGTTCGCCAATCAGGCAGACGTCGTCCGGGTGCAGGTCCCCACCGAGGGGATCTCGTGCCTCGCGATGGGCGCGACACCGGCCTCGATGACCATCGAGTCGATCGGGTTCACCTTCGCGCAGCCGTACGAAGGGGTCGCGGCGGGCCGGCGGCGCACCCGGGAAGGGATCGGCGCCGGGACCACGGTCAACGAGATGCTCGAATCCTACGGGCGGGCGGCGGATATCAAGATCGAGCGGACGAAGCCGCAGCGCGGCGACGGGCAGGCGGCCCCCGATCCCGACGCGCTCTCGCAGTACCTCTATCGCAACGAGGATGGGTCGGTATCGACCTACTTCGTGGTGCAGGGGGCGGGCGTCCTGCGCATGGCGATGAGCCACCCGGCCATGGTCGAACGCTTCGTCCTCAAGCGCCCGCCTCAGGACGCCCCCGCCACCGCCCCGCCCAGTAAGCCCTGATCAGCAGCCCCAGGCAGGCGGCCGCCAGCACCGTGGCCGAGACCACGTAGGGAGCCCGCGGGCTGAGCGAGTAGGCGGGTCCGGCGACCAGAGGTCCGACGATCCTTCCCAGCGAATCGAACGAGTCCATCACGCCGATGGCGGCTCCCTGGCCGCCGCGCGTGCGCTTGGTGATGAGCGACGCCGCGGTCGGCCGCATCACCTGGTTGCCCACGCCGCTGAAGACGAGAGCCGAGGTGAGCATCCCAATCCCGGACGCCAGCGGCACCAGGATGAACCCGAGAGCGTTCACCAGCAGCCCCGATCGCAGCACCGTTTCCTCGCCGAAGGCGTTGATCAGCCGCCCCAGGCCGAGCCCCTGCACGAGAAACACCGCGGTGCCCATGAACAGGAACATCCACCCCATCTCGCGCGCCCCCATGCCGAAACGATCCCGCAACAGCAGCGGAAAGGTGGTTTCGAGGGCCATCATGGCGAACGGCACGCAGAACGCCACGAGGTAGAACGGCAGGAGCGGGCTCGACAGCGCCTTCCACGGCGCCGGCAGCCGCAGCGGGTGCGCCGCGTCGCCGGGGGCCGGACTCACCAGGCTTTCGCGGAGCACGACGGTGGCCGCAAGCGCCGTGATCACGTTGATGGCCGCGGCAATCAGAAACGGCGTCGCGTGCCCGAAGCGCGCCAGGATGCCGCCGACCGCCGGGCCGAAGATGAAGCCGAGGCCCATGGCCGCCCCCATGGCCCCCATGCCGCGGCCCCGATCCTGCTCGCTCGTGACGTCGGCGACGTAGGCCATCGCGGTCGGCAGCGCCGCCGAGGACAGGATCCCCGACACGGCGCGCGCCACGTACAGCAGCCACAGGCGATCGACGAGCCCGAACATCACCAACCCCAGAGCCCCTCCGAAAAGTCCGACGAGCAGGATCGGCTTCCGGCCGACCCGATCGGAGAGATGTCCCCACAGCGGCGCGAACAGGAACTGCATCAGCGAGTAGATCGTCGACAGCAGGCTGATCTTGAACGGTGTCGCCCCGAGGTCCGAGGCGCGGTAGGCGAGGTTGGGGATGATGATGCCGACGCCGAGCATCACCATGAAGAGTGTGCAGAAGAGGATCAGAAGCGCCTTCCGGTCGAGCATCGTCCTCTCCACGGGAGCGTCGCAGGAAAGACGCGATGATAGGGAGCGCACCGGGCGGTGTCAATCGGCGCGGCGGCCCGCGCCCCCCGCGGCGTGCGCCCCGGGACCGGGTGTGGCAGACTGCGTTCCCATGACGCGGGCGACGGAGGTGCTGGTGATCGGGGGCGGGGCGATCGGAATCGCCGTGGCGCGCGCGGCGGCGCGGGCCGGGATGTCGGTGCGCCTGCTGGAGCGCGGGGCCGTCGGGGGCGAGGCGAGCGGCGCTTCGGCCGGCATGCTGGCGGCCCAGCTCGAGACGCACGCTCCCGCCGCCTTGCA
>JAYUCR010000106.1:0-5555 GCA_043740165.1 Acidobacteriota bacterium
CATCGGGCGCACCGTCTTTCCCGAAGGGCACGACGAAACGAACAAGACCACCGGAACCTTCGTGACCGCGATGAGCGTGACCCCCGGCCACCTGGAGACCGCCGGCATCGCGCTGCAGAAGGGTCGCGACCTGGCCCTCCAGGACCGCCCCGGGGCACCGCTCGCCGTCATCATCAATCAGACGATGGCGCGCCGCTTCTGGCCGGACGAGGAGGCGGTCGGCAAGCGCTTTAAGTTCTTCGGCGACGAGACCTATCGCGAGGTGGTCGGCATCGTCGAAGACACCAAGCTGTTCACGCTCGGCGAGGACCCGGTGGCGATCGCCTACGTCCCGCTCCTGCAGGCTTACGAGCCGCAGATGATCCTGTACGTCCGCACGGCGCGCGATCCGGCGGGGATGCTCGACACGGTGCGCCGCGGGGTGCAGGCCCTCGACCCCGACCTGCCGCTGACCAACGTGCAGACCGCCTCGGACCTTCTCGATCAGAGCCTCTGGACGGCGCGCATGGGGGCCGCCCTGCTGACGATCTTCGGCGCCCTCGCCCTGCTCCTCGCCGCCATCGGGCTGTACGGCGTGATGTCGTACTCGGTGAGCCAGAGGACGCAGGAGTTCGGGATCCGGATGGCGCTCGGCGCCGGCCGCCACGAGGTCCTGGCGCTCGTCCTGCGGCAGGGGATGTTCCTGGTCGGCGTCGGCCTGCTGATCGGGATCGCCGGAGCCTTCGCGGCGACCCCCCTGGTCGCGACATTTCTTGTCGGCGTCAGCGCCAGCGACCCGGCCACCTTCGCCCTGATCCCGATCCTCCTGGTCGCGGTGGCGCTCCTGGCCGGCTATCTCCCGGCGCGGCGCGCCACGCGCGTCGACCCGATGGTGGCGCTTCGATACGAATGATGATGAGCGGCTTCTGGCAGGATCTCCGCTACGGCTTCCGGACCCTGCGCGGCCGGCCCGGCTTCACCGCCGTGGCCGTCCTGACGCTGGCACTCGGGATCGGCGCCAACACGGCGATGTTCAGCGTCATCCACGCCGTGCTCATCAAGCCCCTGCCATTCCCGCACGCCGATCGGCTGGTGCTCGTCCAGGATCTCCAGCCTCCCGACAGCGCAACGCCGGTCTCCTACCCCGAGTACCTGGACTGGAGGGGCCGCAGGGAAATCTTCGACGATCTGGGTACTTATTTTCGCACCTCGTACAGCGTGACCGGCGGGCAGGCCGAAAACCTCCGGGCGACGCGCGTCTCGTCGAATCTCCTCCCGATGCTCGGTGTCAAGCCGGCCCTGGGCCGGGGCTTTCGCTCCGAGGACGATGGTCGCCGGGTGGAGCCGGTCGTCCTGATCAGCGACGCGCTCTGGCGGCGCCGGTACGCGGCCGACCAGGCGGTGATCGGCCGGACCCTGCCGCTCGATGGCGTCGCCTTCACGATCATCGGCGTTCTGCCGAAACAGTTCGTCTCGATCCTCCCCCAGGATCTCGAGGCCGGCGCCGGCCGCGATCTCTGGCTGCCGCTGCGTCTCGACCAGGAGAACGCCCCGAGAGGATTGCACTTCATGGACGCCATCGGCAGGCTGCCCCAGGGGGTCGATCTAGTTGCGGGGCAATCACGCGCCGATGCGTACGCGCAGCAATTGCGCCGGGACGGCACCAGCGACCATGGGGCCCGGCTCGTCCCGCTGATGACGCACGTCGTGGGGAGGATCCGGCCGGCCCTGCTGACGCTGCTCGGCGCCGTCGGGCTCATCCTCCTGGTGGCCTGCGGAAATGTCGCCAACCTCCTGCTGGCCCGGGCCGTGGCGCGTCGCCGGGAGATCGCGATCCGGATGGCGCTCGGCGCGGGCCGGGCGCGCCTGGTGCGCCAGCTCCTGGTCGAGAGTCTGCTTCTCGCCGGGCTGGGAGGCGGCGCCGGACTGCTGCTGGCCGGCTGGGGCGTCGATCTCCTGGTGGCCGCGCGCGGCGATTGGCTGCCGCGGGCGGAGGGGATCCGCGTCGATCCGGCCGTACTCGGATTCACCATCGCCGCATCGCTTCTGACCGGAGTCCTGTTCGGCCTGGCTCCCGCACTGCGCGCCTCGCGCGTGACCCTGGGGCCGGAGCTCAAGGCGGGCGGCGGGCGCGACGGCCTCGGCCCCGGGCGCGACCGCCTGCGAGGCGCCCTGGTCGTGAGCGAACTGGCCGTGTCACTCGTGCTTCTGGTGGGGGCGGGCCTGCTGTTGCGAAGCTTCGCCGGGCTGATGGCGATCGACGTCGGCTTCGACCCGGAGCGGGCGTTGACCTTCAATCTTACCGCCCCATGGGGAACCTACAAGGACCCCCCGCAACAGGCCCGGCTGTTCCAGGAGGTGTTGCGGAGCCTCGGCACGCTCCCCGGCGTGACGGGCGTCGGGGCGGTCAACAACCTGCCGATCGGCGGCGGCGGCACGAACGGTGGATTCGAGATCGAGGGTCGGATCTGGCCGCCGGACGCCGCGCCGAACGCCGAGAAACAGATCGTCAGTCACGACTACTTCCAGGTGATGCGGATCCCGCTGGTGAAGGGACGGTTCTTCTCCCCGCGGGACGCCTCCGGCGCACCTTCGGTCACGATCGTCAACCGGGCCTTCGCACGGCGCTATTTCCCCGGCGAAGACCCGATCGGGAGGCGCATCGATTTCAGCTGGGAGACCGTGGGCTTGCAGGAGATCGTCGGTGTCGTCGGCGATATCCGGCAGGCGGGCGTGGACGAGCCGGTGCCACCGGCGATCTACGTGCCGTACCTTCAGCGCCCGATCGACTCCATGACGATCGTCCTTCGCGGCACGACGCCGCCCGGGACGCTCGTCGCCGCCGCAAGCGAGCGGGTGCGGGCCATCAACCCGGATCTGCCGCTGGTGAACGTCGAGACGATCGAGGAGGTCATTGCCGCCTCGCTCACGCCGCGACGGCTGCCGATGCTGCTGCTCGGCGGGCTGGCCCTTCTGGCTCTGATCCTGGGCGCCCTCGGCATCTACGGCGTGACCAGCTACGCGGTGGCGCAACGCACCCCGGAGATCGGCGTGCGCATGGCGCTCGGGGCGAAACCGCGCGACGTGCTCGCGATGATCCTGGGCGAGGGGATCAAGCTCGTCGTCGCCGGGACCGCGCTCGGCCTGTTGGGCGCCCTGGCGCTGACGCGCCTCCTCTCCGGCCTGTTGTACGGGATCGCGCCTTCCGACCCGCCGACGTTCCTGGGGGCCGCGGCTTTCCTGGCCGGCGTCTCCCTCCTGGCCTGCTACCTCCCGGCGCGCCGCGCCACGCGCGTCGATCCGATGGTGGCGTTGCGGTCCGACTGAGAACCGCGACAACAGGTGGTTCTGCACCGCTCCCTTGTCCAGCCAACGCCCACCGCGCGCGCCCCCCCTCGGTCAGAAATCTGTCGCCCTTTCGCGCGTGCGGAGCTCTCCACCGACATCTATATTGCCTCGAGGTCGCGCCTTTCGATGCGGCGCCCGATGTGTGGAGATCGAATGATGAAAATGAAGCTGCTGGTCCTCGGAATGATTCTCGCCGCGTGCGTCGCGGCGCCCGCCTGTGTCACCACCTACAATCCGACCTACACCCAGCCGCCCGTGGCGGTGGCGGATCCCGAGCCCGTGGCTCCCGCCGCCTACGAGAGCGAGCCGTTCTACGCCGACCTGGCGCCCTACGGAGACTGGGTCTGGGTCGAGGGGCCGGGCTGGGTCTGGTCGCCCTCCAACATGCAGGCCGGCTGGCGTCCATACCAGCAGGGCCACTGGGTGCTGACCGATTACGGCTGGACCTGGGACTCCAATGAGAACGTCGGATGGGTCGTCTACCACTACGGACGCTGGCACGACGATCCCTACCGCGGCTGGGTCTGGGCTCCCGGCACCGAGTGGGGTCCGGCCTGGGTCGCCTGGCACGAAGGGGGCGGCTGGGTCGGCTGGGCACCGCTTCCGTGGCAAGTCAGCTGGCAGGCGGGGGTCGGTCTCAACTGGGGCGGCATCAACATCAACGTCGCCCTCGGGGCGTCCTCCTGGCACTTCGTCGAGGCGCGCAACATGGTCGATGTCGCGATGTACAACCATTACGCCCCCGCGACCCGCAACGTCACGCTGATCCAGAACACCACCAACGTGACGAACTACACCTACATCGACAACCGCATCGTCAACAACAGCGTGCGGCCGGAGAAGATCGGCCGGGCGGTGGGGCACGAGATCCATCGGTGTCGCGTGGTGGATGCCGACGCGCCCGAGATGGCGCACGGCCAGAAGGGGAATGGGGAGGACTTCGTCGTCTATCGTCCCAATCCCGGCCGGCACGGCAGGATGTCGGTGGACCGTCCCTTGCCTCCGGGCCACTCGGTGTCGGACGACCGTCCCGGAAACCATCGCCCCGAGGCGCCGCCGGAGTCCACGACCCAGGAGCGCACCGCGCCCCCGCAGCACCCCGCGCCGGCCCGGCCGGTTCCAGGCTGGCAGCGACGGATCGAATCGATGCAGCGGGCGCACGAGCAGATGGCCCACCCGCCCGCCCCTCCAGCGCCGGCGGAGCAAGACCAGACGGGGGCCGAACCGGCCCGCGGCCGTTCGAACGGCGCGCCTGCGGGCCACCAGCATGGCAACCCGAACCGGGCCGGCCAGCCCCCGCGGCCCGCCGCCCCTGCGCCAGCCGGCGCGCCGGAGCAGCCCGCTGCCCCGGCGCAAGCGGACGCACCCGCTCAACCTGCCGCGCCAGCGCAGCCCGCGGCGCCGGGACAGTCGGCCCACCGGCCGCCCGCGCCTCCGCAGGCTCCGGCGAATACTCCACCCGGTCAGGCGAAAGAGAAGAATGCCCCCGGCGCCAATTCCCAGCGCGGGAAAAAGAAGCCGGACGCCCCGAAGCCCGACGAGGCGGAGTCCGACAAGCCGAAGCAGGACAAGTAGCGCTCCGGCCGCGCCAGGGCTTCGGCCCCCTTTGGGAGTTGGCCGGCGCCCTCGAGTCGGTTCATCGTTCCTTCTCAGGGTGCGACGTTCGCGGGTCTATAATCCGCGGCGGATCGCACCCATGAAACCGAACCCCGGAGACACGCCGCGCGTCCTGATCGCCGACGATCAGGCTGACGTCCTGGAGGCGCTCCGCCTCCTGCTCAAGGGGGAGAGCTGCCAGGTCGAGACGGCGCGCTCGCCGGCCGGGGTGGTGCAGGCGCTGCAGGCCGTCCCGTTCGACGTTCTCCTGATCGATCTCAACTACGCGCGCGACACCACCTCGGGCCAGGAGGGGCTCGATCTGCTGGCGCGCATCCAGGCGATCGACCCGAGGCTGCCGATTGTCGTGATGACCGCCTGGGGCACCGTCGACCTGGCGGTCGAGGCGATGCGGCGCGGGGCGCGCGACTTCGTCCAGAAGCCGTGGGAGAACGCCCGCCTCCTCGCCATCCTGCGCACGCAGATGGAGCTGTCGCGCGCGCTGCGCCGCACCTCCCGGCTGGAAGCGGAGAACAGAGCACTGCGCGAAGGCGAGGCGCTGTACTTCGGCTTGGCGCCGGGGCGCGATCTCGTCGCGGCGTCGGCGGCGATGCAGCCGGTGCTGCAGCTCA
>JAYUCR010000107.1:0-2265 GCA_043740165.1 Acidobacteriota bacterium
CGGCACCACCTGGAACGGCGACTTCGGCTACAACCAGCCCGACCGCCCGGCCACCTGCGATCTCAACGGGGGCGGGGAGGCGTGCGTGATCGGCGGCATCGTGGCGCTGTTCGGCTGCGACAATGAGACCACCGAGGATCTGTTCCAGTGCGAGCACTGGGACGAGTCGGCGGCCCCGGAGCTGTCCTACGCCTTCACGGTCCCGAACGGCTCCTACCTGGTCAACCTGTTCTTCGCGAACACCTACAGCGGGACGATGGCACCCGGCAGCCGCGTGTTCGACATCACCATCGAAGGGCAGCTCCGCTACGGGCAGTTCGACCAGGTGGTCGCCGCCGGCGGCAGCGGCGTCGCCGTGGTGCGCTCGGCGATCGTCAATGTCCAGGACGGCCAGCTGAACATCCTGTTCGGCCACCAGGTCGAGAATCCCGCCGTGAAGGCGATCGAGGTGCTGCGCCAGGATCTCGACGGCGACGGCTTCTTCGCGCCGGCCGACTGCGACGATACGGACCCGACGGTGCATCCCGGCGCGGCCGACGCGGCCTGCAACGGCGTCGACAACAACTGCAACGGGCAGATGGACGAGGGCTACCTGCCGGGGCCGACGGCCTGCGGCGTCGGCGCGTGCGCCGCGACCGGCGTGACGTCCTGCGTCGCCGGAGCGGTGGTCGATTCCTGCGTGCCGGGAGCGCCGGGGGTGGAGGTCTGCGACGGCCTCGACAACGATTGCAACGGCATCACGGATGACGCGGCGGTGCCGACCGTCATCCCCGACATGACCGTCACAGCAGCAGGCGCCGGTGCGATCGGCATCGGCCCGCTCGTTGGCTTGGGCGCGAGCGCATTCGACATCGTGCGAGGCAACCTCCCGCTGCTGACGTCGTCGCACGGCGATTTCACCCAGTCGATCGATCGCTGCCTGGCCGACAACGCGGCCGGCACCGGCCTGGTCGACGCGGACCTGCCGCCGGCCGGGGGGGGCTTCATTTATATAGTGCGCGCGGTGAACTGCGGCGGCGGAGGCACCTGGAATTCCGGCGGGGCGGGGCAGGTCGGATCGCGGGATGCCGGGATCAGCCTGTCGGGCGCGGCGTGCCCTTGAGCGCCGGGCGCTCGACCGCGGCGTCCCACGCCGGCCGGTAGAGCAGCTCGATGTACTCCTTCACCATGCGGCGGGCACAGAACTGCGGTGCGATGGTCTGGATGGTGCGCCGCATGAGCGCCACCCAGCGCGCCGGGATCCCATGCGGATCGCGCTCGTAGTAGGCCGGCGCCACCTCGTCCCGCAGCAGCCGGTGGAGATCCTCCGCATCGGCCGCGCTCCGGTCCTCGGCGTCGGGATGGTCCTGATCCAGCGGGCGGTCGTCCGGCTGGGTCGCGCCGATCGCCCAGCCATTGGTCCCGTCGTAGGCCTCCATCCACCAGCCGTCCATCACGCTCAAGCTCGGCACACCGTTCAGCGCCGCCTTCTGGCCGCTGGTGCCGCTCGCCTCGAGCGGCGGGAGCGGCGTGTTGAGCCAGACATCGACCCCCTGCACCAGGTGCCTGGCCGCCTCGATGCCGTAGTCCTCGACGAAGGCGATGCGGCCGCCGTAGGCGGGATCGGACGCCGCGCGGTAAACGCTCTGGAGCAGCAGCTTTCCCGGCTCGTCGGCGGGGTGCGCCTTCCCCGCGAAGACGATCTGGATCGGGCGCTGAGGGTCGGTCAGGAGCGCCCGGAGCCGCTCCGGGTGGCGGAACAGGAGCGTCGCCCGCTTGTAGGTGGCGAAGCGCCGCGCGAAGCCGAGGGTGAGCGCCTCCGGGTCGAGCAGGGCCCCCGAGGCGATCGCCTGGGCCGGCGCTCCGTGCCCGTCGCTGATGCGGCGCCGCGCCGCGTCGACGAGGAACCGGTGCAGGCGGGCCTTGAGCGCCAGATGGGTGGCCCAGAGATCGCGGTCGGGGATTCCGGCCACGCGCTCCCAGAGCCCCGCCTCGTCGTGCCGATCCCGCCAGTCCGCCCCGAGATGCCGATCGAACAGGGTCTCGAACTCGGGGGCGATCCAGGTTGGCAGGTGCACGCCGTTGGTGACCGGCACGATCGGAACCTCTTCCTCCTTGAGCGCCGGCCATAGCGGCTGCCACATCCGGCGCGACACGCCGGCGTGCCGGCGGCTCACGGCACTCCGCCAGCCGCTCAGCCGGAGCGCCAGGGCGCTCATGTTGAAGGCGCTGCCCCACGATTCCTGGTGCGCGCCGAGCGCCAGGAACCGATCGCGGTCGAGCGAC
>JAYUCR010000108.1:0-5536 GCA_043740165.1 Acidobacteriota bacterium
TCCGTTCCGCCATCCCGCGCGGCGGCGCGCGGAGCGCCACGACCATTCACCCCGCCACCCTCACCTTCCAGGCGCTGCGCATCGCCGTGAACGACGAGATCGGCTACCTCCCGGATCTCCTGGAGGCCGCGGTCGAGCGGCTGCGGGTGGACGGACGGCTGGCGGTGATCTCCTTCCACTCGCTGGAGGACCGCGCCGTCAAGGAATCGTTCCGGGGGATGGCGCACTGCTGCGTCTGCCCGCGCGATCTGCCGCGCTGCGGGTGCGGTCGGCCCGATCGGGTCCGCCTGATCACCAAGGGGGCCGTGCGCCCCGGCGCCGAAGAGGTGCGCGACAACCCGCGCAGCCGCAGCGCCCGCCTGCGCGCCGTCGAACGGCTGGAGGCGGCGTGATGCGACGGAACGCGGCCGCCATCCGGGTGCAGCTCAACCAGCGCCTGGTGCGCGAGAAGGACCGGGCGCGATCGCGCGAGCTCCTGCGCTTCCTGCTGTACGGCGCCGCGATCGTCGTGCCGCTTTTGGGCTACGTCTGGCAGCGGGTCGACTTTCTGCGCGTCTCGTACGCCGTGGAGCGGCTCGAAAAGCACCAGCAGGAGCTCACCGAGACGAGCAACCAGATGACGGTCGAGCGTTCGACGCTCCTCGGGCACGCGCGCATCGAGCGGATGGCGCGCCGGCAGCTCGGGATGATCGAGCCGGCGCCGGACGACGTGCGGCGGGTGCAGAACTTCGACGGCCGCTTCCGCGCGGCGCCGGGCACGGTCGAGGCCGGAGTGATTCCCAAGTGAGACGCCTGCGCAGCCGTTTCCGCCGGTCGCCGCGCTCGGCCGCCTCCGGCGCGTCCGCCTCCGGCGCCGGGGCGGCGCCGCGTCACGCCATGCGGCACGGCCTGGGCGCCCGCGGGCGCCGCTCCCGCCTGATGATCCTCACGGCCTGCATCATCGCCGGCCTGAGCGGGCTCGCCGCCCGCTGCGTGCACCTGCAGGTCTTCCGGGCCAGCGCGCTCCTCGAGCTGGCGCGATCGCAGCACGAGAAGGAGATCACTCTCGACCCGCAGCGCGGCCCGATCCTCGACCGCAACGGGCACGAGCTGGCGCTGAGCCTTGACGTCGACTCGCTGTTCGCCGATCCGTCCGAGGTGGGCGACGCGGGAGCGGCCGCGCGCCGCCTGGCGCCGGTCTTGGGGCTCAAGGCCGCCGACCTGCGCGACCGCCTCGACTCCGACCGCCACTTCGTCTGGCTGAAGCGCAAGATCGATCCGGAGCTGCGCCGCCGCATCGAGTCGCTCGACATCCACGGCCTGGGGTTCGTGCGCGAGAGCCGCCGCTTCTATCCCAAGCAGGGACTGGCGGCGCACCTGATCGGCTCCTGCGGGCTCGACAACCAGGGGCTCGCCGGCCTGGAGTTCGCCTACAACGATCGCTTCACCGGAACGCCCGGCCGGCTGGTGTTCCAGCGTGACGGCCGCGGCGGACGCGTCCTCGATCGCTCGCGGCTGGAGCCGGTGCCGGGCGACGGGCTCGTCCTGACCGTCGACGAGGCGATCCAGCACATCACCGAGCGCGAGCTCGACGCCGCGATGCAGGACACCCAAGCCGACGGGGCGGCGATCGTCGTCCTGCGTCCGGCCACCGGCGAGGTGCTGGCGCTGGCCAGCCGCCCCGGGTTCGATCCCAACGACTACGCGCGCGCCGAGGAGTCGGCCCGGCACAACCGGGCGGTGAGCGACTCGTACGAGCCGGGGTCGACCTTCAAGGTGATCACCGCCGCCGCGGCGCTCGATGCCGGCAAGGTGCGGCCCGACGAGGTGATCTGGTGCGAGAACGGCAAGTACGTCGTCGCCAAGCACACCTACCACGAGGACCGGCTGCCGTACGGCAACCTGACTTTCACCGAGGTGCTGGCGCGCTCGAGCAACGTCGGCACCATCAAGGTGGCGCTCCGGATGCGCTCGTCCGACTTCGACGACGCCATCCGGCGCTTCGGCTTCGGCACCCAGACGGCGCTCGAATTGCCGGGCGAGAGCAAGGGCCTGCTGCGCGATCTCGAGGACTGGTCGGGGCTGTCGCACGCCTCGATCGCGATGGGCCAGGAGATCGGCGTGACGCCGATCCAGCTGGCGGCCGCCCTGGGCGCGGTGGCGAACGACGGGGTCTACAACCCGCCCTATCTGGTGGAGGCGATCCTCTCCGCCGACCGGCAGCGCATCGCCACCGAGCGGCCGACGGGCGACGCGGGAAGCCGGCGCGCCGTCTCGGCGCAGGCGGCGCGCACCCTGCGGCAGATGCTGCGGTCGGTGACCGCCGACGGCACCGGAAAGGCGGCGCGCGTCCCCGGCTACACGACGGGAGGCAAGACCGGAACGGCGCAGAAGATCGAGCCGGGCGGGCGCGGCTACGCGCGCGGCCGCCACGTCGCCTGGTTCGCCGGCTTCGTGCCGGCCGAAAAGCCGGAGCTGGTGATCGTGGTGATGGTGGACGAGCCGAAGGGACCGCTGTTCCACGGCGGCGACGTCGCGGCGCCGGTCTTCTCGCGCGTCGCGCAGCCGGTGCTGGAGTACCTCGGCGTCCCGCCCGACGGCGAGGGGGCGCTGACGGTCGATCCCTCCCTGCGCGCCTCCCTCGGATCACCTGCGAGCGGCGGGCGGACGGGCGCGGGGCGGATGGGCGGCGGGCCGGCGGGCGCGCCGGCCGCGGTGCCGGCGAAGAACACCCGCACGTCGCGGGGCGGCGAGGTGCGCGGCGGCGAAGTGCGCGGCGGCGATCCGCGCCATGCCGCGCGCAGCACGGTGCAGGCGGGGATGCTCGCCGGGGTGATGCCGAGCCTGACCGACGGATCGACGATGCCGAACCTGTCCGGGATGAGTCTCCGGCGGGCGAGCGAGACCCTCGCGGCGCTGGGATTGAATTGCACCAGCCAGCGCGCCGGGCCGCGCGTCGCCCGCCAGCAGCCGGAGCCGGGCGTGCCGGTCCGGCCGGGCGACCGCTGCGCCGTCGTGTACGAGTGATCCGGACGGCGCGCGCGCCGGAAGGCGCCGCACCGCCGGCAACGAGGTGGGACCGTGCAGCTCAGGGAGCTCCTGCGGGATGTCCCCGGCGCCCGACTGACGGGCGACGCGGAGACCTCGATCCGCGGGCTGACCTATGACTCGCGGACGGTGGAGCCGGGCTTTCTGTTCGCCGCCCTGCGCGGCGCCCGGCACGACGGCGGCGCGTTCATCGAGCAGGCCCGTGAGCGCGGCGCCACGGCCGTTCTGTCGAGCCGTCCGCCGGACGGCGCGCGCGGCGGCGTGGCCTGGGTGCAGGCGGACGACGAGCGGCTGGCGCTGGCGCTCATGGCGCGCAACTACTACGCACGGCCGGATGAGCGGATGACGATGATCGGGGTCACCGGGACGAACGGCAAGACGACCGTCTGCTACCTGACGGAAGGGATCCTGGCCGAGGCCGGCCTGCGCCCCTGCCTGTTCGGGACCGTCGTCTACCGCTACGGCCGCGACGAGGTCAAGGCCGACCGCACGACCCCCGAGTCGCTCGATCTCTACCGCCACCTCGATCGCTTCGCCACCGCCGGGGCCAAATCCTGCGTCATGGAGGTGTCGTCGCACGCCCTGGCGCAGAGCCGCACCGCCGGCATCACCTTCAAGGCGGGCGTCTTCACCAACCTGACGCAGGACCATCTCGACTTCCACGGCTCGATGGAGCGCTACCGCGAGAGCAAGGCGCTGCTGTTCCGCGGCCTGAAGCCCGACGCGGTGGCGGTGCTCAACGCCGACGACCCCGCGACCCCGACCCTGGCCGCCACGACGGCCGCCCGGGTCGTCACTTTCGGGCGCACCGCGGGCGCCGACGTCCGGATCGCCGCGGCCCACGTCATGCCGACCGGGACCGAGATCACGCTCCAGATCGCCCAGGACCCGGGGGAGCCGCTCGAGCTGCGCACGCCGCTCCTGGGCGCGCCCAACGCGCAGAACGTCGCCGCCGCGACGGCGACGGCGCTGGCGCTCGGCCTGCCGCGCGCCGCGGTGGTGCGGGCGGTGGCGGCGGCGCGCGGGGTCCCGGGGCGGTTCGAGCGCGTCGACGACGGCGGGCCGTTCATGGTGATGGTCGATTTCGCGCATACGGACGACGCCCTGACCAACCTGCTGGCGACCGTGCGCGCGCTGCGGCCGCGGCGCGTCATCACCGTGTTCGGCTGCGGCGGCGACCGCGACCGGGCGAAGCGCCCGAAGATGGGGTTCGCCGCCGCCAGCGGCAGCGACGTCGTCGTGGTGACCTCCGACAACCCGCGCAGCGAGGACCCGATGGCGATCATCGAGGAGATCCTCCCGGGCGTGCGCCGCGCCCTGACCGGCGACGCGGCCGGTAGCGTCACCGAGGAGCGCTGTGTCGTGGCGCCCGATCGGCGCGTGGCGATCCGCCGCGCCCTGGAGATGGCCGCCGAGGGCGATTGCGTCGTCATCGCCGGAAAGGGCCACGAGACGTACCAGACCCTGGCCGATCGGACGGTGCCGTTCGACGACCGGCAGGTGGCGCGCGACCTTCTGGCCGCGCTGCACCGCGGCCGGCACGGCCAGGCGGCAGGGTAATCGATGGCGAGGATCTCCCTGGCGGAGATCGCCGCCGCGATGCGGGGCGATCTGGCGCCGGGAACGGCGCCGGAGCACGCGGCCGGCGGCGGGCAAGGCGGCGGGCCGGCCGAAGAGGCGGGCCCGCTCGGAGAGCGGATGGTGAGCGGCTACAGCATCGACTCGCGGACGCTGCAGGCGGGCGACCTGTTCTTCGCCATCGCCGGCCCTCGGGTGGACGGACACGAATTCATCGGCGCGGCGGTGCGCCGGGGAGCGGCGGCGGTGGTGGTGGCGCGGGGCGCGGGCGGGGCGTGGCACGAAGCGCCGGCGGCGATCCGCGTCGCCGACACGACGCGCGCCCTGCAGGACCTCGGAGCGCACGTGCGGCGGCGCCGGGGGCTGCGCGTCGTCGGGATCACCGGCAGCGCCGGCAAGACGACCGCCAAGGAGATGACCGCCGCGATCCTGGCCACGCGGTTCCGGACCTTCCGCTCGGAGGGCAACCTGAACAACACCTACGGCCTGCCGCTGACGCTGCTGCGCATGGCCGACGACAGCGAGGCGGCGGTGCTCGAGATGGGGATGAGCAGCAAGGGGGAGATCGCCCGGCTGACCGAGATCGCCGACCCGGACGTCGGCGTCATCCTGAACATCCTGCGCGTGCACCTGGAGCATTTCGGGAGCCTCGAGGGGATCGCCGCGGCCAAGGGCGAGCTGTTCGCGGGGATGCGGCAGGACGCGGTGGCGATCTACAACGCCGACGACCCGCGCGCCACCAAGCTCGGGCGCGCCTTCCGCGGCCGCAGCATCGGCTACGGGCTGACGACGAAGGGGTGCGAGATCACCGCCGACACCATCGCCACCGTCGGGCTCGAAGGGACCCGCTTCGTGCTGCGCCGCGGCGAGGAGCGGATCCCGGTGCGCCTGGCGCTCCTGGGGCGGCACCAGGTCTACAACGCGCTCGCGG
>JAYUCR010000109.1:0-5530 GCA_043740165.1 Acidobacteriota bacterium
CCCGAGTTCGTCATCTCCCGCCAGTACTGAAGATCCACGACACCCCAATACGCGGGGCCATGAGGCGATTGGCGCCTCAAGATATAGGTGTTCCCGCCGGATCCGTCGAATCGGCTGTGCTAGAATCGGCCCCGTTTTCACCCCACCGGGAGCGCAGAGCGAAAGATGGCTCGATTCCTCAAGCTCGAACGGATGGAAATCCACGGGTTCAAGTCCTTTTACGGCCGGACGCGGTTCGATTTCCCCGAGGGGATCACCGCCGTGGTCGGGCCGAACGGGTGCGGCAAGAGCAACATCGGTGACGCCATTTCGTGGGTGCTCGGCGAGCAGAAGGCCAGCTCGCTGCGGAGCGACCGGATGGAGGACGTCATCTTCAACGGCAGCCAGGGGCGCAAGCCCCTGGGCATGGCCGAAGTGTCGCTGCACTTCCGCAACGTCCGGGCGCGCCTGGATGCCACGTGCGGGACGATCGATCCGACCGCGGCGAACGAAGAGGCCGGCAACGGAAATGGAAACGGCCACGGCCATGCGCCCGCCGAAATCATCTCGCTCTCCGAGGGCACCGCTCTGGAGAATGGCGAGCCGCCGATCGCGGAGGCCGGGCCCCTGACGGACGGGCCCGTAGCGGCCGATCCCCTGACGGCCGGCCCCGGGACGGCAGAGCCCGCCGCGGGGAGCTTCTTCATCGAGGACCTGCCGGAGGACGTCGTGGTGACGCGCCGGCTGTTCCGCTCCGGCGAGAGCGAGTATGCGGTCAACGGGGAACGCTGCCGCCTGCGCGACGTCCAGGATCTTCTGGTGCGCACCGAGATCGGCACGCGGCTCTACACCACCATCGAGCAGGGGAAGATCGACCAGATCCTCCTCGCCAAGCCCAAGGAGCGGCGCGTCATCATCGAGGAAGCGGCCGGGATCCTGGGATACAAGATGAAGCGCCGCCAGACGGAACAGAAGCTCGAGGCGACGCACGCAAATCTCTTGAGAATCGCCGACATCGTCGCCGAGGTGGACAAGCAGATCCAGTCGCTGCGGCGCCAGGCGGCCAAGGCGCGGCGCTACCGCAAGCTGATGGAGTCGCTGCGCGAGCGGCGCGCCGTGGTGGCGTGGCGGCGCCTGCTGTCGCAGGACGCCGAGCGCTCGGCGGCCGAAACCGCCATCGCCGAACTGAGCGCGCGCGAAGCGTCGGCGCTGGCCGATCTGGGACGCGCCGAAGCCGAGCGCGAGGAGCTGCGCGTGCGGCTGGAGGGCCAGGAGGAGGCGGCGCGCCAGAGGCGTGACGCGCTCCACGCCCTCGACCTGGAGATTGACCGGCTGCAGGCGCGCCGGCGGGCTGGCGACGAGCAGGCGAGCGGGCTTCAGGAGAGAGCGCAGGCCGCCGACACCGAGATTGGGGCACTGGTGGGCCGGATCGCCGAGCAGGAGGGGCGCCGCGACACGTTGACCACGGAGCTGGCGGCCGATGCGGCCCGCGTCCAGGAGGCCGATGCGGCGCTGCTGGCGATCGATGCGGAACAGCGCACGCGCGCCGCCGCGGTCGCGGCGGATGAGAGCGCGCTGGAAGCGCTGCGCGGCGATCTGCTGAGCCTGCTCGATCGGATCAACGAGATGAGCCGCCGGCGCGCCTCGCTCGAGGAGCAGGAGCGCGCCGCCGAAGCGGTGCTGCTGCGCCTCGATCGGGAGTCGGCCCAGACGGAAGAGGGACGCGAAGCGCTGCGATCGCAGGTCGCCGGGCTGGACCAGGAGGCTTGGACGCGGCGCGCCGATCACGCCGCGCGCACCCTCGATCACGAGCGCCTGGCGCTGGAGCTGCGCGCCACGGAGGAAAGCCTGGCTGTGGCCGAGAAGCGTCTCGAGGAGCTGCGGGGCCGCGGCACGGCGCTGTCAGAGCGGCTCACGGCGCTGCGCACGCTGGAAGCGCTGCACGCGGGCATGGCGGACGGCGTCGCCGACCTGATGCGCGGCGCGGGAGGGTTCTCGCCGCTCGGAATCGTCGGCGAGCGGATCGATGTGCCGGCCGGGCTCGAACGGGCCGTGGCCGCGGCTCTCGGGAGACTGCAGGAAGCGATCGTCGTCACGTCGCGGCAGGAGGCGGCGCGTGGGGTGACCCACCTGCGCGCCAACGCGGGCGGCAGGGTGTCGTTCCTCAGCGACGAAGGGGCGGCGGCGACGGCCGCGGATGCCACGAATCCCGCCTTCCTCGCAGGGCGGGAGGGAGTCGCCGGGGTGCTCCTGGTGCGCGTCGCAGGCGTCGCGCCGGGCGGTGCCGTGGCGGTGCGGCTCGGACGATCGATCCTGGTGCGCGATCTCGACACGGCGATCCGTTTGCACGCCGAAGAGGGGAGCTGGACCTACGTCACCCCCGAAGGCGATCTGGTGGAGGCGGATGGCGTCGTCACCGGCGGCGAGGGGGCGGAGCTGCAGCATGGCGTCCTGGCGCGACGCGCCGAGCAGGCGGAGCTGGCGCGGCAGATCGATGCGCTGGCGAGCGAGCGCGCGGCGCTGGACGACGTCGTCGCAGGGCTGCACCAGGAAGTGGCCGGCGGCAGGGAGCGCCTGGAGCAGGCCGCGGCCGCCCTCGTCGAGATGCAGCGCGAGCTGTTCCAGGCCGAGGTGCGGCTGAGCGGCCAGCAGGCCGAGCTGAACCGGCTGGATGGGACGATGCCGGTGCTCCGCTCCGAGGCCGAGCGCCTGCGGCGCGAGCGACAGGAGCACGAGCAGGAGCGGCATCCCCTGGCAAACGCCCTGGCGGCCTGCGAGGAAGAGCGCCGCGGGCGGGAAGAGGCGATCCGGGAGGGGGCCGAACGGCTGGCCGCGGCGCGCCTGGCGATCGAAGCGACCCAGCGGCAGGCGGGGGAGGCGCGCGCGCAGGTGGCGGCCGGGCAGCAGCGTCTCGCCGGCATGGCGCGGGAGCGCGAGGCCGTGGAGGAAGGATTGATCGAGCTGCGCCAGCGCGCCCGGCAGCGTGGCGCCGAGCGCGACGAGCACCACAGCCGGGCCGCTTCGCTGCGCGAGCAGGAGGCGGGGCTGGCGGCGGATCTCGATCGGTGCCTGGGCGAGCGGGCGGAGGCTGCCGCCGCGGACGAGGCGGGGCTGGCCGGGCTGGCTTACGATCGCAGTCTCCTGCACGCGCGCGAGCAGGCGGCGCGCGAGGGGCGCGAGTCGCTCTCCGCGGTGCAGAAGGACCGCCAGGAGCAGGAGATCCGGCTGGCCCGCCTGGCCTCGGATCGGACGCACCTCGAGAGCCTCTGCCGCGACGATCTCGCCCTGACGCTGGACGCTTTGCGCGCCACACCACCCGCGTTCGACGCGAACCGGCCGATCGAAGACGAGGAGGCCGAGGTGGCCGCCACGCGCGAGGGGCTGGAGTCGATCGGCCCGGTCAACCTGATGGCCATCGAGCAGTGCGCCGAGCTCGAGGAACGCTTCGGCTTCCTGTCGACGCAGAAGAGCGACCTCGAAGCGTCGATCGAGTCGCTGCGGGATTCGATCCGGCGCATCAACCGCGAGACGCGGCAGCGGTTCACGGCGGCGTTCGAGGCGATCCAGGCCGGGTTCCGCGACAGCTTCACCACCCTGTTCGGAGGCGGGCGCGCCGAGCTGCGGCTGCAGGAAGGGGAGGACGACGTCCTGGAGGCCGGGGTGGAGATCGCCGCGCAGCCGCCGGGGAAGCGGCTGCAGTCGCTGGCGCTGCTCTCCGGCGGAGAGAAGGCGCTGACCGCGGTGGCGCTGCTGTTCGCCCTGTTCCGCTACCGGCCGTCCCCGTTCTGCGTCCTGGACGAGGTCGATGCACCTCTCGACGAGGCGAACGTGGAACGCTTCACCGGCCTCCTGAGGACGCTCACGGACGACACGCAGTTCATCCTCATCACCCACAACCGCAAGAGCATGGAATCCGCCAACCTTCTGTACGGCGTGACCATGGAGGAGCCCGGCGTCTCCAAGGTGCTGCCGCTCCGGTTCGAGTAGCCGTCAGGCGGAAGCGGCCTTCCGGGCGAGGCCCCAGGGGTCTTCCTCGTGCAGCTTGTCGAGGTCCAGGGCGAGCCCCGCGCTCGCGAACATGTCGCGGCATTCCTCGAAGCGGGTGCGCAGCATCAGGGCGGTCGAGCGGTAGCCGTACTCCAGCATCGCCACGCGCGAGCCGTAGTTCAGGATGTTTTCCATGAACAGCACCGCGTCCTTCGGCGACGGCTCGATCAGCAGGATGCGGGCATCGGGGTAGAGGGTGCGGAAGCGTTCCAGGCCGAGCAGCAGGCGCTGGCGCGACGAGATGCGCTGCGACTGGTCGACGATGAACGACACCCCCTTCTCCCGCAGCCGGGCGCAGTGCCCGGTGAAGGTGGGGATGCAGACGACCCCCTCCTCGTTGTGGATCGGCATGATCGGGTTGATCAGCACGACAAAGCGCGCCCCGCGCTCCAGAGGCAGGTCGAGGTGCAGCACCGTGCCGACCCCGCCGTCGATGTAGTCGCGGCCGCCGATCGACACCGGCTGGAAGTACATCGGCAAGGCCGACGAGGCGGCGATCGCGGTGGAAATCGGCACGTTGCGCCATCCCTCGGATCCGAACAGGACCCGCTCGCCGCTGTCGAGGTGGATGGCGGGGATGTACAGCTCGCGGCGCAGTGCCTCGAAGTTGTCGCTGCTTCCGGGGCGGGTCAGCAGCCGCTGCAGGAACTTGCGATAGCCCTCCAGGCCGTACAGCCCCGGGGGGAGGTACTCCTCCAGCGTGTAGATGAGGTGCGACAGCGAGCGCAGCTTTGGATGATGACGGAAGTGACGCAGCAGCGCCGGCGTGGCGCGCAGCATCCGCCAGACGGCGCCGCGCAGCTCCTTCCAGTCAATCTCGACGATGTCTTCCTGCCGGAAGTTGAGAAGGCTTTCGTCGTTCCGCACGATGGCGCGGCCGACCTCGCCGGGCGTGACCCCGTTGGCGAGGAGCGCCGACACCACGGCGCCCCCGCTGGTGCCGACATGGATGTCGAAGTCATTCACCGAGAGGGAGCCGGCGAGGGCGTGCTCGATCGCCTGCAGGGCGCCGAACTCGTACATGGCGCCGGTGATCCCGCCGCCGCACAGCACCAGGCAGCGGGGCGCCCGGGACTCCGGCGGCGTCATGGTGCGCCCGCCGCCGGCGGCGCCGCGACCGTCACCTTCCAGACCTGATCCATCCGGTAGCCGATCATCCGGGTGCCGCCGAGGTCGGAGTGCGCCTCGATCTCCAGATGGAGGATCTGATCGGGGAGGACATCGACCTTGATCGCCTCGCTGGCGAGGAGCCGCCAGGCGCCCGATCCGGTCTGCTTCCCGGCGAGGGCGACGATAAGCGCGTGGCGGCCGGCGGGGATCGGGAGCGGCCCCGCCCGGTCCCGCTTCAGTGCGAGGACGTCGAAGCCGCTCTCTTTCTCCGGTGTGGAGCCGGGCCGGAAGAAGAGCACCTCGTGTCGCGGCGCTCCTTCGATCGGCGTCCGCATGTCCCAGTGATCGGGCACGTGATCGGTGGTGGTGCAGAGGACGGCCAGGGCCAGGTCGC
>JAYUCR010000110.1:0-5529 GCA_043740165.1 Acidobacteriota bacterium
CCGAGCCCCTTCTCGATCGACGCCATCCCCTTGTCGATGAAGCGCGCCTCGCAATCGTTGAGGAGGACCGTCAGGCCCGCCGAGGCCGCCACCTGGGCGATGCCGGCGCCCATCTGGCCGGCGCCCACGACTCCGAGGGTCTGCACCGGGGTCACCGCCGCGGCGCTCACGGCGCCTGCACCGCCATGGCGACGGCGTTGCCGCCGCCGAGGCAGAGGGCCGCGACCCCCTTCTTCGCCTTGCGGTCGGCCATGGCGTAAAGCAGTGTCGTCAGCACGCGCGCCCCGCTGCAGCCGACAGGGTGCCCGAGGGCTACGGCACCGCCGTTGACGTTGATCCGTTCGGGGCGCAGCTTCAGCTCGCGGGTCAGGGCCACCGACTGCACCGCGAACGCTTCGTTGAGCTCGTAGAGGTCGACCTCGTCGGCGCTCCAGCCGGCCTTCGACAGCACCCGGCGGACCGCTTCGATCGGCGCCATCATCACCATCTTCGGCTCGATGCCGCTCGCCGCGTACGCCACGATGCGGGCCATCGCCTGGTGTCCGCCCTGCTTCGCCCGCTCCTCCGACATCACGACCATGGCCGCGGCGCCGTCATTGACCCCCGGCGCATTCCCCGCCGTCACGGTCCCCCCCTCCTTGAACGCCGGCTTCAGCTTCGCCAGCGACTCCAGGGAGGAATCGCGGCGCGGCGATTCGTCGGTGTCGAACGCGGTCGGCGGGCCCTTCTTCTGGGGCAGGGGCACCGGCACGATCTCCGCCTTGAACTTTCCGGCATCGATCGCCGCCAGCGCCTTGCGGTGGCTGCCGAGGCTGTACTCGTCCTGCGCCTGGCGCGGGATGCCGTACTTCTCGGCCACCGCCTCGCCGCAGCATCCCATGTGGAAGTCTTCGTAGATATCCCACAGGCCGTCGCGGATCATGCTGTCGACCATTTCCCCGTGACCGAGACGCATCCCCTCGCGCGCCCCGCTGATGAGATAGGGAGCATTGCTCATCGACTCCATGCCGCCCGCCAACACCACCTCGTGGTCGTGCAGGCGCACCGCCTGCGCCGCCAGCATGACCGCCTTGAGCCCCGAGCCGCAGACCTTGTTCACCGTCAGCGCCGGGACCGTCACCGGGAGCCCGCCCTTCAGCGCCGCCTGGCGGGCCGGGTTCTGTCCCACCCCGGCCTGGATGACGTTCCCCATGATCACTTCATCGACCTCCTCGGGACGGAGGCCGGATCGCCGCACCGTTTCGCGCACCACCAGGGCGCCCAGGTCGGGCGCCGGGATCCCCTTGAGCGACCCCAGGAACTTGCCGATGGCCGTCCTGCAGGCGCCGACGATCACCACGTGATCCATCTGATCCCCACCTCCGGAATGGGCGGCAGTCTATCACCAAACAGTTCCAACCAAATGGCTTACCCGGCGCGGGTTTCCCTTGACGCGCCGCCCTCCTTGGGGTATATGGAAGGGGCGTTGGAGGGTCTATGAAGATCCAGGATTGGAACCTGAAGCCACTCAAGCCGAAGAGCGCGCCGGTCCCAACGGATGAGCCGCTGGCGGAAGACATCTTCGTGAGCACCATTGTCGCCTCGCGCGACAACAAGCAAATCGTCCTGCACCGCGTCACGAAAGTGAATCCCGACGGCTCGGAAGAGGTCTTCATCATCAAGGCCTCTCCGAAGATCCTCGCCACCAACCACTGAACCGCGTGCGTCCCTTCGCCGGCCTGGCGCGGGTCGTGCTCGTCGGGGCGGCGATCGCCGCCACCCTGAACAGCGCCTTCCCCGGATCCAAAGCTCCGCCACCGTACCGCGTGGTGGCCGGCGCCCCGTCCAAGGAAAAACCACCCCCCGGTTCGCCGCCCGGACCGACCACGACGCGCACCTCCCTGAAGGGCCTGACGGTGTCGGTCGAGTACGCCGACGCGGCGCGCCGCGCCGGGTTCCTGGACACGCTCAGCGGCAACGCGCACGATCCGTTCGCGGCGGCTCCCGGACGTCCGGAGCGTTACCTGACGTTCGTGGTCGCGTTCGAGAACCAGGCGCCCAAGGATGTCGTGTTCCAGCCGGAAAATGTCTCGCTCATCACCGACGGGGGTGAGCAGGCCTTCCCGCTCGACGTCACCGATCTCTACATCGGCGCGGAGCAGGCGGGCGTCGAAGATCTCCAGCAGGTGGTTGATCGCACGACCGCGATCATGTTCGACGGTAGCACGGTGATCCCGAGCGGCCAGCACATGGCGCGCCTGCTGGCGTTCCCGCGGATCGCATCCCCGAAGTGGAAGCAATTCAAGGTCCATTTCTCCTTCCTCCAGATCGGCGGCGAGACCCACACGATCTCATTCACCTTCCACAAGGAAGTCGTGCAGAACTGACCATGCCGGCCCAGGTCCTGGATGGCAAGGCGGTGGCGGAGGCGATCCGGGGCGAGGTGCGGCTCCTGGTGGAATCCGAGACGCGCCGCACCGGGCTGGCGCCGAAGCTGGCGGCGGTTCTCGTCGGCGACAACCCCGCCTCCAAGGTCTACGTGCGCAACAAGGTCGCCGCCTGCGGCGAGGTCGGGATCCGATCGGACGAGATCCGGATCCCCGCGGGCGCCGAGCAGGAGCAGATCCTCGCGGTGGTCCGGCGGCTGAACGAAGATCCGGACGTCGACGGCATCCTGGTGCAGCTTCCCCTGCCGCAGCATGTCGATCGGATCGCGGTGCTCCTGGCGATCGACCCCGCCAAGGACGTGGACGGCCTGCACGTGATCAACGCCGGGCGCCTGGCGCTCCGGCTCGAGGGGCTGGTCCCCTGCACGCCCGCCGGGGTGATCGAGATACTCGATCGGAACGGGCTGCCGATCTCCGGTCAGCACGCCGTCATCATCGGCCGCAGCGAGATCGTCGGACGCCCGCTCGCGACGATGCTGACGCATCGCGATGCGACGGTCACGGTCTGCCATTCGCACACCCGCGACCTCGTCGGGATGGCGCGCCAGGCCGACATTCTGATCGCCGCCATCGGCCAGCCGGCGTTCGTGCGCGGCGAGATGATCCGGGCCGGCGCCGTCGTGATCGACGTCGGCATCAACCGGGTGACCGACATGGACCTGGTGCGCCGGGTGTTCGGCGCCGGATCGGAGCGCCTGGCGCATGCGAGGGATCGCGGCTTCGCCCTCATGGGCGACGTGGATTACGGCGAGGCGCAGGAGCGCGCTTCATGGCTGACCCCGGTCCCGGGCGGGATCGGGCCTCTCACCATCGCCTGCCTGCTGCGCAACACCGTCCGCGCCGCCCGCCTGCGGCGCGAGCCGGCCGCCTGGGCATGAGCCCGCCGCCGCGCGCCGCGATTCTGCGGGTCGGCCTGACCGGCGGGATCGCCAGCGGCAAGTCCACCGTGGCGCGGCTGTTCGAGGAGCTCGGCGCCGACCTCAACGACGCCGACGCGATCGCTCACCGCTTGATGGATCCCGGCGGGGAGGCCCATCCCCTCGTGAAGCAGGAGTTCGGGCCCGAGGTGGTGCGCCCCGACGGCTCGATCGATCGGGCCGCCCTGGGCCGCATCGTCTTCGCCGATCCGGAACGTCGCGCCCGCCTCGAGGCGATCCTGCACCCTCTCATCCGGGCCGAGGAAGCGGCGCACGTCGCACGCCTCGCCGCCGGTGGTGCGCCGCGCATCGCCGTGGTGAACGCGGCGCTCCTGGTCGAGACCGGGTTCTGGCGCGACTACGACCGCCTGGTGGTGGTGCATTGCCCGGCCGAGGTCCAGGTGGAGCGCCTGATGCGCCGCGACGGGCTGGCGCACGAGGCCGCCCTGGCCCGCATCGCCGCCCAGATGCCGACCGCCGGAAAGCTCAAGGTGGCGCATTACGCCATCGACTCGAGCGGCACGCTGGAAGAGACCGAAGCCCGGGCGCGCGAGGTCTTCCGTCACTTGAGCAGCGAGCTGTCGGTTCTGGTCGACGGGCCGCCCTGAATCGGCGCTTCTACGCCATCCGGGGCGACAGGACGACGTTGTCGATGAGCCGGGCTTTGCCGAAGAAGACCGCCCCGGCGAGGAGCACCCGGCCGCGGATCTCGCTCACCGGCTGCAGGGAATCGTCGTCCACCGCTTCGACATAATCGATCCGCGCCAGCGGCTCGGCCGCCAGGGCCGCGCGCACCAGATCGACGACGCGCGCCGCGTCCCGCTCTCCCGCCTCGACCGACGCCGCCGCCGCGGCCAGCGCGCGATGCAGCGCCGGCGCGGCCTGGCGCTCCGCCCCGTTCAGGTAGGCATTGCGCGACGACATCGCCAGACCGTCCGCGGCGCGCGCCGTCGGGCAGCCGACGATCGCCACCTCCATGTGCAGGTCGCGCACCATGCGACGGATGATGCGCAGCTGCTGCGCGTCCTTCTCGCCGAAGTAGGCGACGTGCGGGCGGACGATGGCGAACAGCTTGGCCACCACGGTGGTCACGCCGCGGAAGTGACCCGGGCGGATGCGGCCGCAGAGGGTATCCTGTAAGCCGGTCACCTCGACGAAGGTGCGCTGATCGGGGAGATGGATCTCGCCGTCGGCCGGCGCGAACAGGATGGTCACCCCTGCCTCGCGCGCCATCCAGGCATCGCGCTCCAGGTCCCGCGGGTAGGCGGCCAGATCCTCGTGCGGACCGAACTGCAGCGGGTTGACGTAGATCGACAGCACCACCTCGTCGCACTCGGCGCGCGCCCTCGAGATGAGCGCCAGGTGTCCCTCGTGCAGCGCCCCCATCGTCGGCACGAAGCCGATCCGCTGCCCCTCCGAGCGGGCGGCGCCCGATAGCTCCTTCATGACGCTCGCAGCGGTGGCCTGCCACATGGCCACAGACCCCTAGCTCGTCCCGCCGCCGACCGAGCCGGCGACCGGCGTGGGGCCGGCATAGGTCTCCGACTCCGACGGGAAGGCGCCGCCGCGCACGTCGTCGATGAAACGGCGCGTCGCGTCGCTGATGATCCCGGCGAGATCGGCATAACGCCGCGCGAAGCGCGGCAGCGGCCCGGGGTTCAGCCCGAAGAGATCGTGGAACACCAGCACCTGGCCGTCGCAGTAGCGCCCCGCCCCGATCCCGATGGTGGGCACCGCGGCCGCCTCGGTGATCATCCGGCCGACCGGCTCCGGCACCCCTTCGAGCACGAGCGAAAAGGCCCCGGCCTCCGCCAGGGCGCGCGCGTCCTCGACCAGGCCGCGCGCCTCGTCGAACCGCTTTCCCTGCACCTTGTAGCCGCCCATCACGTGCACCGACTGCGGGGTCAGTCCGATGTGTCCCATCACCGGGATCTCGGCTTCGACCAGGGCGCGCACAAGCAGAGCGCGCCGCCGGCCACCCTCGATCTTCACGGCCGCCGCCCCGGCTTCCTTGAGAAAACGCCCGGCGTTGCGCAGCGCGTCGCGCGTCCCGGTCTGGTAGGACATGTACGGCATGTCGGCCACCACCAGGGCCCGCCGCACTCCGCGCACGACCGCTTTCGTGTGGTGCAGCATCTCCTCCATGGTGACCGGGAGGGTGCTGTCGTATCCCAGAACGTTGTTGC
>JAYUCR010000111.1:0-5526 GCA_043740165.1 Acidobacteriota bacterium
GGCCCCGCGGCCACGAACATCCCGTCCATGCGGTGGTGCGCAAGAATGGGCCAGATCGGATCCATGAACAGCCCCGGCTCACGGCGAATCGGGGCCAGGGCCATGGTGCGCATTTCGTCGAGCGAGAAAATGATGTCGGGCGACTCATGCGCGAGGGGCCCCGTGTAGATCTCCTCGCGCCTCCACACCTCGACGCGCATTGGAGCCCCGGTTCTCGGGTCGGGGACGTTGCGGAGCGCCTCGACAATCTCATCGCGCGTGCGCTCGTACTCCGCTCCCGGCTCCACGATTCCATGCGGCTGCCGCCCGCGCAGGTTGATGTGGATCCCCTGCTGCGTTCCGTTCTCCATGTAGGCCTTGGTCCTCGACCAGTCGACCGTCGCATCGAAGACGTTGGAGAAGCGGATCATCGGATTGTCCATGCGGCGCGTCAGGTGGTCACGAAACCGGAAGATGTCGAGCCGCCGGACCAGACTGCGCAGGGCCGGGTTAACGGCGAGCCGGATGAGGCGGGTCTGGAGGTGCAGCCGGGCGGCCTGCTTCAGGGTGAGATACCCCTGTTGCTGAAGCCATTGGTTGGGGAAGAACAAGCGCTCCAGGGGACCGAAGCCGTGATCGGAGACGATGAACACGTCGACGTCGGGGCCGGCCATGTCGCACAGGCGCCCGACCTGAGCATCCACCCGGCCGTAGAACTCGCGGAGCAGCTTCAGGACCTCCCTGTTTCCCGAGCCGTTGCTCCCCCGCCGCCCGCCGCCTGTCTTCCCGGTGGAGTCGGACCCCGGCATCCGGGCGAGCGTCCCGATCTCGGGGGTGAACACGTGCTGGATCCGATCGGTCTCGGTGATCACCGTCATGAAGAAGTCCCACTCGGACCGCTCCATCAGGAAGCCCGTATATTTCCCCTTCTGATCGAGACAAGCGATGGCATCGCGGATCAGGCGGGCCTTCTCCTTCGGCAGGTAGGACCGCAGCGAGACATCCGGCTGGAATCGGCCGAATCGATTCTCGAGCTCCTCGACGAGGTGCGGCGGCGAGCACCGCCGGGAGCCGGCCTCGGAGGGCGTCAGCAGACCGCTCCACATGAAGCCGTCGAGAGCCAGCGGCGGGTAGGTGACCGGAACATTGAAGCAGCCGATTTTCCGGCCCTGTGCGGCCAGCACCTCCCACAATGTGGGGACCGCGATGTCCCGCATGTTCACCACGCGCCGGGGCCCGCCGCGCTGGTCGGAACGCAGGAAATCGAAGACGCCGTGCCGGCACGGAAGCGACCCGGTCATGAACGAGACCCAGGCGGGGGCGGTGACCGCCGGAATGACCGACCGCAGCGGACCATGGGCACCTCGCGCCATGAGGGCGCGAAGGCGCGGCATCAGCCCCTGGTCCATCAGGGGAAGTAACTGATCGAAGCAGCCTCCGTCGAGGCCGATGACGAGCACCTTTTGCATGGGGGTGGGGTCGGAAAGGCGCTAGGGCGCCGGGACGATGACCACGGTGTTGGTCTTGCCAGTGTTGGTTGGACCCTGCAGCGAATTCCGATAAATCGAAACCCCCTGCTCGACGAAGAAAATCGGGCGGACGATGCTCCAGATCCGGTCGAAGGCCCGCGCGGCCTTTTCCAGCGGCGTCGTGGTCACGTACAGCAGCTCTCCCCCCTTGAGGAAGGGATTCTGGTCGAGCGCACCAGTGTGGACGACGGCGCCGAGGTTGAGCTTGGTGACGACGGGTTCGGTCGGCTGGGCGCCGTCGTGGACAAGAAAGACGTTCTTAAGGCTGGCGTCGTTGGTGAAGCCACCGGCGAGACCGATGGCCTCGATGGCGGAGGTCGGCTCCTGGATATGGAACACGCCGGGGCTTTTCACTTCGCCGAGGATGATTATTTTCTGTCCCTGCAGTACCTTCATCTCGAGGCTGACCTGGGGATTCAGGATGAACTTCGACAATCGCTCGGTGAGCACCAGCCGCAGCTGACGCAGCCCCATTTTCGTGACATCGATCTCCCCTACGAGAGGGAAGTAGACGACACCGTTGCCCGGAACATGAAGCGTGCGGGTGAGCTCGTCGTGCCGGTAGACAATCACCTGGATCTCATCGCCGGGGGCGAAATTGATTTCATCGACCGACGGCTTCGCGGGCTCCTCGATGGCCGGAGCGGGAGATTGGGGCGCAGCTTCGGTTTCGGGGGTGGTGGGGGCGTCGGACAGCACCCCTCCGGAGGTCTCCGGCTGGGCCGGGGGGGCGGTCGCGGGCGGGTCGGTGGCGGCCCCCAGTTGCGCCGCGCCCGCGGCCAGGAGGATCATCGCCAGCGCCGGCAAGATCCTTCGGCCATCGAAGCACGCCCTGCTCATCCACGGCCCTCCACGCGTATCGATCTCATTCAGCGCCCGTTGGCCGATGGGCCCGGGGATACGACCAGGTGCCCAGGGCAGAACCCGGCGATGTCGAAACCTTCCGAATTGACGCGTCCAGAAACAACGAGCACCCAGGCAACCCCTTGGTACCAGCCGAATGTGCTGGAATATACCCCCATTCAGAGGGGATCACAACACCCTACAGCATCATAAGAGTCAGGAACCGGGGGTGAACTCCCGCCTGTTCTGTCGATCACCCCGCATGCTAGACTCCCCGGCTCCAGGGAGGTGGCCATGCGAACCCCGATCCGGATCATCCTGTCACTTGGCTTCATCATCCTCCTCCTCCTGCCATCCGGGTTCGCTCTGGCCGGCCGATCGGGACTGCCCAATCCGTTTCATAAACACTCGTCTAAAAAGAAGCACCCGAGCGCCAATCAGCCGGCCACCCCGCCCCCGGCCCAGGAGACCCCCTCCGGCCCCCCCGCCGCAGTCAACTTCGCGGTGTCGCTGGAACGACCTACGAACATGTCGGCCAGCGCGGTGCTGCGGACGAGTGTCGTGGCCTATCAGCACGAAGCGGTGCTCGATTTCATGTGGGAGAAGCTGCTGAAGGAGCAGCGTGTCGGCACCGTCCTGATCGAGCCCAAGTGGGAAATCATCCTGCCGTCCACCAGCCTCCAGGACATGAAGCAACGGATGACCCGGCTCGACAAGGTGGTCACCGACATCGTGAGGGCCGGCGGCTCGGTCCTGCTCACCTTCCAGTGCGTGCCGCGCTGGATCTCCTCCCAGCCCGGCAACAACGCCCTGCTCCTCGCCAACCAGAATGAGAAGATCTGGTACAGCGTTCCGCCGAAGAACTACGACGACTGGAGCGGCGTCGTGCAAGCCTTCGTTCAGCACTTCAACAAGGAGCTCCCCACCAACGGGCATGTCGCCTACATGATCGGCAGCGAGCCCGAAAACTACTGGAAGGGCACCGAGCAGGAGTTCTTCAAGTACTATCAGTATGCCGTGAAGGGAGCCCTGGCCGCCGACCCGGCGGCGAGAATCGGCGGCATCACTCCGGCCAATCACCAGCACAACACCTTCAACACGACCGGCACGGCGACCGAGGGCGGGAGACCGCTGCTTCAGAATTGGATCCGGTTCTGTCGCGCCAACAGCCTGCCCATCCATTTCGTCACCTGGCACAGCTTCTCGGCCGGCAGTCCGCTGCCGATCCGCTCGACCCAGTGGAATCGGGCCAAGGAGGACATCACCGCATGGCTCGGCGAATCGGGCTACCGTGACTCCGAGCTCATCCTGACCGACTGGCCCGAGTGGAAACCGCACCCGGAGAACGACACCGAGATGAAGTCGGCCTGGGCGACCACCGGCATGATCTCCCTGCTCACGGACGGCTTGACCCGCGTCACCTACCTCGCCCTGCGCGACGCCGCCCGCGACAAGCAGGCCGCGGCGCGGCAGGCGTCGTTCGGCGGCGGCAACGGACTCTTCACTCAGGTCGGGATCATCAAGCCGGTCTACAACGCCTTCCGGCTCATGAGCCAGATGGGGGGCAAGATCGTTCTCGTCGACACGCAGGACGACTTCGTCACCGCGATCGCGTCCACGGACGGAGATCGCAAGGTCTGGATTCTGCTGTCGAGCTTCGTTCCGCCCGATTGGCTGATCCCCCGAAATCTGTTCCGGCCGGAGACGCAGGTGCTGGGTGAGGACGCGCGCCTCTCGCCACAAGAGAAGAAGCAGATCCAGGACTTGTCCATCCAGGCGGTGACGGGCCAGCTCGATCTCTCCAACGTCAAGCTGGATCCCCAGGTGAAGACCTGGCTGACCGATATCCAGGCGTTCAGCGCCAAGGCGCGGGCGCGGCGGGGCCGGCAGGTCCAGTTGTCGCTCCAGATTCAGGGAGCGCAGCCCGGAGCGTGGAACGTCGAGGAATACATCGTCGACGGGCAACATGCCAACACCTTCGCCCATCTCGATGAGATCGTGGCGAAGGTGAATCCGATGATCGCCGGCGGGAAGAAGCCCGATCCGAACGCCGTCCGCAGCCTGGTCGAGAGCATCAACGCCGGGGCGGATGTCCTGACGGCGAAGGGCGGGGGCCGGCTCGACGGGAGCTCGCCGCCCGTCTTCACGACGACGCTGGCGCCGAACGCCGTCCACCTGGTGGTGCTCAGCAGGTAGAGGCCGCCGGCGCCGCGCTCACCTGATCGGCGGCTTCTCGAGCGGGTGCGTCCGAACCGGGAACGGAGTGGGGGTGCCGGTCCCCTCCACGAGGACGACGCGGGAGCCCGCGGGGATCCGACCGAACGCTTCGCGCTTCCCACCCGGCCAGTAGACCTCGACCTCTCCCGATCGAGCCCCACCGAGACCGAAGACGAGCTCGGCCGGCTGGCAGCTGATATACCCCGATCCGCAGGAGAGGACTTGAGAACAGGGGAGGCTCGCCCCGTGTACCACGACCTCGGCGCCAAACGCCTCCCACTGACTCTTCGTCGCCCGGAGACGGATCTTGAGGAACCCCTGCCCGGCGTCCGCCGCATCGTTCCGGTACAGGTGATGCACCTCCCCCTGCATCTCGTGCACGAAAAGGTCGACATCCCCGTCGTCGTCAAAATCGGCCGCCAGCACGGCCCGGCCATCGAGCGGCGAATCGGCGCCGCTCAGGTCCGAAAGGTCCACGAAGCCGGCGGGGCCCGCGTTTCTCCACAGACGATCGCGCTGGCTCCCGGCGAAGGATCGGTGCTCCTGGAACACGAGGCGCTTCTGCCCATTGATGTAACGCCTCGAGGCGACCTGCTCGCGGACCCCAATCGATGGCTCCTGCTCCGCATCGGTCGAGGAGCCGATAACGTGCCGCCAGTAGAAACTATTGGCGTTCCCGGGCTCGCGGCCCGTGATGTATCCATTGGTGCAAAAAATGTCCAGGCGGCCGTCGAGGTCCAGGTCGAAGGGCACGGACCCCCAGGCCCACTCGCAGTCGATCCCCCCGTAGGCGGCTGGAGTCGGCTCGAACCGGCCATCGCGGAACAGGAGAACGCTGTTCCCCGCCGCCATCTTCCGGACCGCCTCGATGGAGGGAGAGCGCAGGCTCAGGCGGTCCAGGATCCGCGAGCCCTCCACGGAAGACATGTTCGAGACGTACATGTCCAGGCGGCCATCG
>JAYUCR010000112.1:0-2250 GCA_043740165.1 Acidobacteriota bacterium
TCGGTGGCGCGCGCGGCGCCCACCGGCGCCACCGTCCTGATCACGGGCGAGAGCGGCACCGGCAAGGAGCTGATCGCCTGGGAGATCCACCGCCTGAGCGCGCGCGCCGGGAAGCCGTTCGTCAAGGTCAATTGCGCCGCCATCCCGGACGATCTCATCGAGTCGGAGCTGTTCGGCCACGAGAAGGGCTCCTTCACCGGCGCCTCGGCGCGCCAGAGCGGCAAGTTCGTGCAGGCCGACGGCGGCACCATCTTCCTCGACGAGATCGGCGACATGAGCCCGCGCACGCAGGCCAAGGTTCTGCGCGTCCTGGAGGGGGGCGAGGTGGAGCCGGTCGGGCTGGCGAAAACCATCCGTGTCGATGTGCGGGTGATCGCCGCCACCAACAAGGACCTGGAATCGGAGATCCGCGCCGGGCGGTTTCGCGAGGATCTGTTCTTCCGCCTGAACGTCGTCCCGATCGCCTCGCCCGCGCTGCGCGACCGGCGCGAGGACATTCCGCGCCTGGTGGAGCATTTCATCGAGGCGTTCAGCAGCGACAACAACTACCACCGCCGCCCTTTCACCAAGGACGCGATGATCCGGATGCAGGCCAGGCCGTGGCGCGGCAACGTGCGCGAGCTGCGGAACTTCGTCGAGCGCATCCTGATCATGACCGAGGGAACGACCGTCACCGAGCAGGATGTCCGCGTCATCGAGCAGGGGATGGTGGATCCTTCCGCCGGGGCGTCGCCCTCGCCCGCGGGGGCGGCCGCGGCCGCTGCCCCGCCTCCCGGAGGCGTGGCAGCGTCCAGCCCCGCCGGCATCCCCGATCCGGCCGCCTTCACCACCCTGCAGGAGTACCGCGAGGAGGCCGAGAAGATGTTCATCCTGCGCAAGCTGCGCGAGTTCCGCTGGAACATCTCGCGCATGGCCAAGGCGATCGACACGCCGCGCAGCAATCTCTACAAGAAGCTCGAGCAGTACGGCATCACCCGCGACCAGGTCCAGGAATGACCCCGCGCCGCGGCGTCGTGATCGTGGACGGCGTGCGGACGCCTTTCTGCAAGGCGTGGGGCGTGCTCCAGGATGTGCCGGCGGACGACCTGGCCCGGCAGGCGATCGGCGAGGCGATGGCGCGCGTCGATCTCGACCCCTCGACCGTCGACGAGGTCGTGGTCGGCAACATCGCCCAGCCGGCCGAGTCGACCACCCTGGCGCGGGTCGCGGCGCTGCGGGCCGGGGTGCCGCGGCGCGTGCCGGCGCTCACGGTCAACCGCAACTGCGGCTCGGGCACCGAGGCGATCGTCACCGCTTACCACCACATCGAGTCGGGGCTTCAGGATGTGGTCGTGGCGGGGGGGGTCGAGTCGATGTCGCGCATCCCGTTCCAGATGACCCAGGGCTTCACCCGCCGGCTCATGGCGCTGCGCCGCGCGCGATCGCTGCCGCGCCGCGTCGCGGCGCTCATGGGCTTCACGCGCCAGGACATCACGCCGTTCGCGGCGCTCGAGGTGGGGCTGCGCGACGCGATCAGCGGCCTCAACATGGGCGAGACCGCCGAGGTGCTGGCGCGCCGCTTCGGCATCGGGCGCGCCGAGCAGGACGCCTTCGCCCTGGAGAGCCACCGCAAGGCCGTCGCCGGCCGCACCCGCCTGCGCGAGGAGATCATGCCGATCTTTCCGCCGCCGTCGCAGGAGCCGGTGCAGGACGACGTCGGCCCGCGCGAGGATCAGTCGCTGGAGGCGCTGGGGCGGCTGCGGCCGGCGTTCGACCGGCGCAACGGGACGGTGACCGCCGGCAATTCCTGCATGCTGACCGACGGCGCGGCGGCCGTGGTCGTGACTTCCGAAGAGCGGGCGCGCCAGCTCGGCATGCCGTACCTCGGCCGCATCCGCGCCTACGCCTTCGCCGGCCTCGACCCCGAAGTGATGGGACTGGGGCCGGTCTACGCGGCGCACCTGGCGCTGAAGCGCGCCGGGCTGACGATGGCCGACATGCAGCTGGTGGAGATCAACGAGGCCTTTGCGGTGCAGGTCCTGGCGGTCCAGCGCGCCTGCGCCTCGCGCGCCTTCGCGCAGGACGCGCTGGAGCAGGACGAGCCGCTCGGCGCCATCGATCCCGGGATTCTCAATGTCAACGGCGGTGCTATCGCGCTCGGCCACCCGGTCGGCTGCTCCGGGGTGCGGCTGGCGCTGACGCTGCTCAAGGAGATGGCGCGCCGCGACCTGACCTATGGCCTGGCGGCGCTGTGCATCGGCGGCGGCCAGG
>JAYUCR010000113.1:0-13575 GCA_043740165.1 Acidobacteriota bacterium
GCCCTGGCCGCCCGCGCCGCCGACCTCCTGGAGCGCCCGCCCGAGACGCACCTCTCCCAACTCGATCTCTCCCTCCCCGGGCGGGCGCCGCGCCCCGGAGCCCCGCATCCAATCACCCAGATGCGGCAACGGATCGAGTCCATCTTCCTCGAGATGGGATACGGGCTCGAGTCGGGGCCCGAGGTCGAGAGCGACTACTACAACTTCGAGGCGCTGAACATCCCTCCGCACCACCCCGCGAGGGATGCCCAGGACACCTTCTATGTCGAGGGCGGGTTCCTGCTGCGCACCCATACCTCGCCGGTCCAGGTCCGGGCCATGGAGCGCCTGCGACCGCCCCTCAAGGTCATGGCGATCGGAAAGGTTTTCCGGCGCGACCCGTTCGACCTGACCCACTCCCCCGTCTTCCACCAGGTCGAGGGGCTGGTCGTCGGCGAGGGGATCGCCTTCTCGCATCTCAAGGGGACGCTGGAGCACTTCTGCCGGCGCGTTTTCGAGCGGCCCCTGGCGATCCGCCTGCGTCCGTCCTATTTCCCGTTCGTCGAGCCCGGAGCCGAGTACGACATCTCCTGCATTTTTTGCGACGGCCGCGGCTGCCGCCGCTGCAAGGAGACCGGCTTCATCGAGATGGGCGGAGCGGGCATGGTCCATCCCGCCGTCTTCGAGCATGTCGGGTACGATCCGGAGCGCTGGACCGGCTTCGCCTTCGGTCTCGGGATCGAGCGGATCGCCATGCTCCGGCACGGCATCGACGATATCCGCCTCTTCTACGAGAACGACCTGAGATTCCTGGCGCAATTCCCGGCATGACATCCGTGAGAGCGCGAGGGCGCGCGTGAAGTTCAGCCACGACTGGATCGCCACCTACGTTCCGCTGCGCGAATCCCCCGAGGAATTCGGTCGCCGGATGACCGCCGCCGGCATCCCGCTCGACGCGATCGAGCGCCCGGGCGGATCGGCAGCGGGCGTCGTGTACGACTTCGACATCTTCGCCAACCGGCCCGATTGGATGAGCCACTTCGGACTGGCGCGCGAGGCGGCGGCCCTGTACGGCCTGCCGCTGCGCCGCACCGCGGCCCCGGTGCAGGCCGGCGGCCCCGCCACGTCCTCGCTCGTCTCCATCGCCATCGAGGACCCCGACTTGTGCGCGCGCTACAGCGCCCGTTGCGTCGTCGGGGTGAAGGTCGGCCCCTCCCCCCAATGGCTGCGCGCCCGGCTGGAACAGATCGGCCACCGCCCGATCAACAACATCGTCGACGCCACCAATTTCGTTCTCTGGGAGCTCGGCCACCCGCTCCATGCCTTCGACCTCGATCGCGTCGACGAGAAACGCATCGTGGTGCGCCGCGCGCGACCCGGGGAAACGCTCGTCACGCTGGATGGCATCGAGCGCCGCCTCACGCCGGAGATGCTGGTGATCGCCGATGCCCGGCGCCCCTCCGCCCTGGCGGGGGTGATGGGTGGGGCGACCTCCGAGATCGGGCCGGCCACCACCCGGATCCTGATCGAGAGCGCCTGGTTCGATCCGGTGTCGGTGCGCCGCACCAGCAAGGCGCTCGGCCTGCACACCGACGCGTCGCACCGGTTCGAGCGGGGTGCCGATCCCGAGGCCACGCTGACCGCATTGGATCGCGCCGCGAGCCTGATCGTCGAGCTCGCCGGCGGCGTCGCCAGCGATCCGCCCATCGATGACCATCCGCGCCGGCAGCCGGCGCGCACCGTGACCTTGCGTCCCGACCGGGCGAAAGCACTCCTGGGGCTGGATCAGGACCGCACGGACATGAAGGCGATTCTAGGTCGGCTCGGATTCCAGATCGACGATGCCGACGCCGATGCCTGGCGGGTGCTCGTTCCCACTTTCCGGCGCGACGTGGAGCGCGAGGTCGACCTCATCGAAGAGGTGGCGCGCCATCGCGGGTACGATGCCATCCCCTCCGCCATGCCGATCCTGCCGGGCGCCGGCGACGGGCGGGGGGCTGTCGATACGCTGGTGCATCGCACCGGCGCGGCGCTCCGCGCCGCGGGCCTCTCGGAGGCAATCAATTTCGCCATGGCCGATGCGGAGGAGTGCCGGCTGTTCGAGCCCGGCCTGTCTCCCGTGCCGATCGAAAATCCCCTGCAGTCCCAGTCGGCGGCCCTGCGCACCACCCTTCTCCCGGGGCTTCTCCGCAATCTGGCGCACAACCTGAACCATGGGCTCGCAGGGTGCCAGCTGTTCGAGATCGGCACCGTGTTCAAGCCGGGAGAGGGGCGCCCGGAGGAGGGCCTGCGGGCCGCGGGGGTGCTGGCGGGCCGTGGCCAGCCCGTGCACTGGAGCCTGCCGCGGCGGGCCGTCGACCATCACGACGCGCGGGGTGCGGTGGAAATCATCGCCGAACGGCTCGGGATGTCTCCGCTGCAGTTCTCTTCGGATAGAATCCCGGCGGAGGCGGCTGTCGCGGGGCTTCAGGTCGGGATCGCGTCGGCCGAGGTCGGCATAGTGGGCGAGGTGGCGCCGCGGATACTCCGCCGGTTCGGAATCGACGGCCAGGTGTTCGCGTTCGATCTCGACCTCCTGGCGATGTCCCGGGTTCCGGCCGCCACCGCCGTGTTTCGCGGATTGCCGCGATTCCCGGCGGTTCGCCGCGACCTCGCCGTCGTCGTCCGCGAGGCGGTGACGCTGCAGGCCATCGAGGCGGTGGTGCGCGCGGCGAGCGCGGTGCCGATCGCGGAGGTGCATGTGTTCGACCGCTATCGCGGGAAAGGCGTTCCTCCGGGGTGCGCGAGCGTCGGGCTTCAAGTTGTGTTCCAGCACCCGGAACGCACCCTGCAGGCCGAGGAGGTGCAGGAGGCTCACGAGGCGATGGTGGCGGCGCTCTCGGCACAGCTCGGCGCCGAGTTGCGCGGGATGGCGAAGTGAATCGAGCCGGTCATCGGCTGGCGCAAGGAGGGGCTCATGGATGGACGTAAGGTCGTGGTCGAGCTGAAGGAGCTCGACCTCCTGGAGCAGAAGATCGGCAAGGCGACCGAATGGATCCGGACGCTGCGCCGCGATCGCGACGTGGCCCGCCTGAAGCTTCAGGAAACGCAGGAGCAGCTGGAACGGCTACAGACGGAATTCCGGACGCTCGAAAAGGAGCGTCAGGGCGCCCACCAGGCGAGCGAGCAGCTGGAGCTTCTGCGCGAGGAGCGCCAGGCCATTCGCGGCCGCGTCACGCGCATGCTGGACATGATGGCGGCGCTCGACGACCCGGCCGCCCAGGCGCAGATCGATCACTGATCGCAGGGGCCATCCCCGGGAGGAACAGGCCATGGATCGAGCGGCAAGCCATCTGGTCCAGGTGGAGATTTACGGGCAGTCGTACAACCTGCGCGGCGAGGGGGATACTTCCTATCTCCAGGAGTTGGCGTCGTTCGTCGACCGCCGGATGCGCGACGTGGCCGAGGCCACCGCGACGGTCGACTCGCTGAAGGTCGCCATCCTGACCGCTCTGAACATCGCCGACGAAGGTCGTCGCGGGCAGACCGCGGCGGCGGAGCGGACCCCGAGCGGCGGGGACCGGATCCTGAGGCTGGTCGACATGCTCGAGAAGTGTTTCGCGGAGGTGTGAAGGACGGCGGTCGAGGGGGATTGACGGCCACGCCGTCGCGGCCCTAGGATGAGTTCGAAACGATTGTCCCCTGCGCGGTTTGTGATGGATGGGGATTTTTGAGCCAACACGCTTTGAACAGGAGGCCGGCGTCCTGCCGTGGTGTGTTTCCCCCTCGCGGGGAGACCTGAAGCGGCGGCCCGGCTTCCGCACTGGTCACCCAGGTTCAAAGGCCTCCCTCCACACGGCCTAGCGGGGGTTTCAACTCCCTCCCGATCCGGGTCGCGCCGGGCCGTCGTTTCCGTTTTTTCAGCCGCCTGGAGGCCTGATGCTCCCGTGGATCGTGATCGCAGTCCTTGCGCTGGCGGCGGCCACCGGAGCGCTGGGCGTCCGTCGCGCGGCGCGCCGGCGCCTCGACGCCGCGGCGGCGCGGGCGCACTCCGTCGAACAGGAAGCGACAAACCGGGCGCGGATCCGCCAGCGGGAGTTCGACCTCGAGCTCGAAGAGCGGCGCGCCACGGCCGAGGCGCAGTTCGAGGAGCAGACGCAGAAGAAACGCCAGGACCTGAGTGTCCTGGAGGATCGGCTGCGCGATCAGGAGCGCAATCTGCAGCGCCGCCTGCAGCTCCTGGGACAGAAGGAGCGCGACCAGCAGCAGCGCGAGACGCAATCGAAGGCGCTCGAAGCGGAGCTGGCCGAGCGCGACCGCCAGACCCAGGCGGCGATGACCCGGCAGCGCCAGGCGCTGGAACGGATCGCCGGACTCTCAGCCGAGAAGGCGCGCCAGGAGCTCCTGCATCAAGTTGAAACCGACGCCCGCCAGGACGCGGCGCAGCTCCTCCGCCGGATCGAGGAGGAGGCCCGCGAGGAGGCGGCGCACCGGGCGCGCCGGCTGGTCGCCGAGGCCCTGCAGCGGCTGCCGACCGGCGAGCTGGTCGACAACGTCGTTTCCATGGTCAGGCTGCCGAACGAGGACATGAAGGGCCGGATCATCGGCCGCGAGGGGCGCAACATCCGGGCGATCGAGATGGCCACCGGCGTGGATCTCATCGTCGACGAAACGCCCCAGGCCATCGTGCTCTCCAGCTTCGATCCGTTCCGCCGCGCCGTCGCGCACGCGGCCCTCCAGCGCCTCCTCGAGGACGGACGCATCCACCCGGCGCGCATCGAGGAGGTGGTCGTCAAGACGCAGGCCGATCTCGAAGAGGGGCTCGAGGGGATCGGTGAACAGGCGGCGTTCGAGCTCGGGCTCACCGGACTCGCCCCGCGCCTGACGCGGCTGCTGGGCCGGCTGCGCTACCGCGTCGTGCTGGGCTACAACCTCCTGGCCCATTCGGTGGCCGTGGCGCGCCTGGCGCAGCAGATGGCGGTTCTCCTGGGGACTCCGGCCGACGTGGTGATGCGCGCCGGCCTGCTGCACGAGATCGGACAGGTCGAGGAGGCCGATCGCTCCGCCGCCCATCCCTTTCTCGTGAGCGCCGACCTCGCCGCCAAGTTCGGCGAAGAGGCGAAGGTGGTGCAGGCGATCCGCGCCCTGCACCAGCCGGGCCCGGAGCCGTCGATCGAGGCGGTGCTGCTCAAGGTGGCGGAGCGCATCGTCGTGGCGCGACCCGGCGAGCGCGACGACAACCTCGACGTCTTCATCGAGCGGCTGGAGAGCCTGGAGGCGATTGCCGGCTCGTTCAGCGGCGTGGCGAGGGTGTTCGCCATGCGCGCCGGCAAGGAGGTCCGGGTGATCGTCGAGCCGCAGTCGGTGAGCGACGCCGACGTCATCTGGCTCTCCAAGGACATCAGCCGGCGGATCTCGCAGGAGGTGCGGTTCCCCGGCACCATCCGAGTGAACGTCATCCGCGAGACCCGCGCCGTCGATTACGCCACCTGAGGCGAAGCGAGCCGCATGCGCATCCTGGCGATCGGGGACGTCAACGGCCGGCCCGGCCGGCAGATGGTCGAGACCCACCTGCCGCGTCTCATCCTCGAGCACCGCATCGACTTCAGCCTCGCAAACGTCGAGAACGCCGCCGACGGCTTCGGGATCACGCCCGATCTGACCGAGCAACTGCTGTCGCACGGGCTCGATTGCCTGACCTCGGGGAACCACATCTACGACAAGCAGGAGATCGTCGACTACCTGGCCGCGCAGCCGCGGCTGCTCCGGCCGGAGAACTATCCGGCCGGCGCCGCGGGGAGCGGGGTCTATGTCGGGGCCACGGCGAACGGGACGCCGATCGCGGTCGTCAACCTGATGGGCCGCATCTTCATGCCGCCCTGCGACGACCCGTTCCGCACCGCCGACCGGGTCCTCGATCGGCTTGCCGGGAAGGCGCGGGTCATCCTGGTCGACATGCATGCCGAGGCGACCTCGGAGAAGTACGCCATGGGATACCACCTCACGGGCCGCGTGTCGGCGGTGGTGGGCACCCACACCCACGTGCAGACCGCCGACGAGACGATTCTCGCCGGGGGGACCGCTTACATCTCCGACCTCGGCATGACCGGGCCGTACGACTCTGTGATCGGCATCGAGAAGAGCCTCGCCCTGAAGAAGTTCCTGACCGGCATGCCGGTGCGCTTCACGGTGGCGCGGCGCGACCCGCGCCTGTGCGGTGTCGTGATCGAGGTGGATGACGCGACCGGCAGGGCACGCCGGATCGAGCGCATCCAGGTGCGGCCGGACGCCGCGGACGAGGCCGATCGGGGCGATGCGCAGCCTGTTTGATCCGGCCGAGCCGCGCCCGCAGCCTCCGGGACGGGAGGTCCTGACCGTCAGCGGCCTGAACGCGCGCGTCCGCGGACTTCTTGAAGAGGCCCTGCCGCCGCTCTGGGTGGAGGGGGAGATCAGCAACCTGCGGCGCTACCCCTCGGGCCACACCTATTTCACGCTCAAGGACGCCGCGGCGCAGATCTCCGCCGTCCTGTTCCGCGGCCACGCGCAGGCGCTGCGCTTCCGCCCCGGGGACGGCATGAAGGTCCTGGCCCGCGGCCGCGTGGGGCTCTACGAGGCCCGCGGCACCTATCAGATCGTCGTCGACGCGCTGGAGCCGGCGGGGCTGGGGGCGCTGCAGATGGCGCTCGAGCAATTGAAAGCCAGGCTGCTCGCCGAAGGGCTCCTCGACGCCGCCCGCAAGCGGCCGCTCCCGGCGCTCCCCCGCCGCATCGGCATCGTCACCTCGCCCGAAGGGGCCGCGATCCGCGACATCCTGCGCGTCCTGAAACGCCGCTTCGCCAATGTGCAGGTGCTGATCGCCCCGGCCCGAGTGCAGGGGGCGGAGGCAGCTCCCGAGGTCGCCGCCGCCCTCCGCGCGCTCAACCGCATCGGCGACCTCGATGTCCTGATCGTGGCGCGCGGCGGCGGCTCCATCGAGGACCTCTGGGCCTTCAACGAGGAAGTGGTGGCGCGCGCCATCGCGTCCTCCCGCATCCCGGTGATCTCGGCGGTGGGCCACGAAACCGATGTGACCCTGGCCGACCTGGTTGCCGACGTGCGCGCCCCGACCCCCTCGGCTGCCGCCGAGATGGTCGTGGTTTCGAAGATCGAGATGGCCCTGCGCATCGCCTCGCTGCGGAAAAGGCTCCTCCTCGCGACCCGCCTGCGGATCGGCGATCGCCGGCACCGCCTCGAGGCGGCCGGGGCCGACAGGGCGCTGGGGCTGGTCCGAACCCGGGTGCGGGACGCGGTTCTCGCGGTCGATGAATGGGACGAAAGGCTGCGCCGCCGGCTCGTCGCTCACCTGGTCGACGCCCGCCACCATCTCGAGGTCCTGATGCAGCGCATGGCGCCCGCCCGCCTGGCGGATCGCGTCCGTGAGCGCGGCCAGCGGCTCCGGGATCTCCGGGGCCGTCTGTCGTCGGCGGTCGGCAACCGCCGGACACGGGCCGCCGACCGGATCGCCGCCGGCGCCGGACGCCTGGAAGCCCTGTCGCCGCTCGCGGTGCTGGCGCGCGGCTACGCCATCTGCTATGACAGCAGCGGGGGCATTCTCAAGGATGCCCGCGCCGCCCGGCCTGGAAGCGCCATTCGGGTCCGGCTGCACCGCGGCCGGCTCGCCTGCGAAGTGAGGGAGGTCGAGGATGTCACGCGCAAAGAAGGGCTCTAAGGAAACAGGCTTCGAGGCGGCTCTCGAGAGGCTCGAGGGGATCGTGAAGCACCTCGAGGAGGGCGATCTGCCGCTGGAGGAATCGCTTCGACTGTTCGAGGAGGGCGTGGCGCTGACCCGCCAGTGCTCGGCGCGCCTCGAGGAGGCGCAGCGGCGCATCGAGATCCTGACGGAGGGAGCGGAGGGCCGGATGGAACGGCTGCCGTTCGACGATGCGGAGACCGATGAGGACGGATCGGACTCCGAAGCGCCGGAGGGCCGGTGAGCTCAGCCCCCGCCTGGATGGAGTCCGAGAGGCGGCGGGTCGACGCCGCCGTCCGCCGGCTGCTGCCGCGCCGCGGCACCCTGCCGCCGACGGTGCGGCGCGCCATGGTCTACTCGCTGTTCCCGGGCGGCAAGCGGCTGCGTCCGATCCTGGCGCTGCAGGCCTGCCGGATGGTAGGCGGGCGGATTCAAGACGTGCTGCCGGCGGCGGTCGGCATCGAGATGATCCACACCTACTCGCTCATCCACGACGATCTCCCGGCGCTCGACAACGACGACCTGCGCCGCGGCCGCGCCGCGAGTCACAGGATGTTCGGCGAAGCGATGGCGATCCTCGCCGGCGACGCTCTCCTGACCCACGCCTTCGAGGTGATCTCCGCCGTCCCCGGCACCCGTCGCGGGGCCGAGCGGCGGGTGCGGGCGATCGCCATCCTGGCTCACGCCGCCGGGGTGCAGGGGATGATCGCCGGCCAGGTGATGGACCTGGAGGCCGAAGGGCGGCCGTTTTCGTACCCGACGCTGCTCCGCATCCACCGCGGCAAGACCGGCGCCCTGATCAGCGCCGCCCTGCAGATCGGCGCCGTCCTCGGCGGCGGCCGGCCCACGGAGGTTCGGGCGCTGCGCGTTTACGGCGACGGGATCGGTCTGGCGTTCCAGATCGTCGACGACATCCTCGACCTGGAAGGAAGCGCCGAAGGGCTCGGCAAATCGGTGGGCAAAGACCAGCGCGACAAGAAGGCGACCTTCCCGGCGCTCCTCGGCATCCCGGCGTCGCGCCGTCGTGCGGCGCGCGCCGTGTCCGAGGCGGTCGCCGCGCTGCGGCCGTTCGGCCGCCGCAAAGCACCGCTGACCGACCTGGCCCGTTTCATTCTCGAGAGGGCGCATTGACGTGGCCGCCGCGCCCCGCGCCCCGCGGCGAGAGCGCCTCGATCTCCTGCTGGTGGAACGCGGGCTGGCGAAGAGCCGCGAGCGCGCCCAGGCGCTGCTGCTCGCCGGGACGGTGCGCGTCGACGGGCGCCCCGCCGCCAAGGCCGGGGAAAAAGTGAGCGTCGAGGCGGAGTTGACGGTGATCGTCCCCGACCATCCCTACGTGGGGCGCGGCGGCGTCAAGCTGGAAGGAGCGCTCAAGCACTTCGCGATCGATCCCTCCGGGCGTACGGTCCTCGATATCGGGGCCTCCACCGGCGGCTTCACCGATTGCCTGCTGAAGCAGGGGGCGCATCGCGTCTACGCGCTCGACGTCGGCTCGGGACAGCTCGACTGGTCGCTGCGCAACGATCCGCGCGTCGTGGTGATCGAGGGACGGAATGCCCGCCACCTCGGGCCGGCCGACCTTCCGGAAAAGCCGGACATGGTGGTCATCGACGTCAGCTTCATCTCGCTGCGCCTCATCCTCCCTCCCCTTCCGGCGCTCCTGGCCCCGGGCGCCGACGTGGTGGCTCTGGTCAAGCCGCAGTTCGAGGTGGGGCGGAAGGATGTCGGGCCGGGGGGGATCGTGCGCCGGGCCTCCCTGCACCGCTCCGCGATTCTGGCGGTGGCCGAGGCGGCCCGGGCATCGGGTTTCGTGGTGCGCGACGCCTGCCCGTCGCCGATCACCGGCATGGAAGGGAACCGTGAATTTTTCCTGCATCTTGGGGCGGGCGCCGGGACGGCGGCGTTCGATCTCACCGCGTGGCTTGGAGGGATGGTCGATGAAGACTCCGGATCGACCCGCAACGATTAGGCGCGTGCTCATCGTCGGGAAGCGTGACAGCCGGCAGGCCCTGCCGGCCGTCCGGAGGATCGCCCGGCTGATCGAGGCGCACGGCATCGAGGTGTTCTACGACCCGGGCACCGCGCGCGCCCTCCGGCTCCGGCCGCGCCCCGTCCGGCTGTCCTCCGCCGACCTGTGCGTCGTCGTCGGCGGGGACGGAACGCTGCTGTCGGCGGCACGAGCCATCGCCGGCACGCCGCGGCCGATCCTCGGCATCAACCTCGGCGGCCTGGGGTTCATGGCGGAGACCGGGCCGGAAGAGGCGGACTCGGTCCTGAACGACGTCCTCGCCGGCCGTTACACCATCGGACGCCGGATGACGCTCGAGGTTTCACTCCTGAGGGCGGGCCGCACGGCGGCGCGGCAGGCGGTGCTCAACGACGTGGTGATCTCCAAGACCGCCCTGTCGCGCATGATCGATCTGAACCTCACCATCGACCGGCAGGCGGTCACCCGCTACCGGGCGGACGGGCTGATCGTCTCGACCCCGACCGGGTCGACAGCCTATTCCCTCTCCGCGGGGGGCCCGATCATCCATCCGGAAATGTCGGCGCTCCTGATCACCCCGATCTGTCCGCACACGCTGTCGCTGCGACCGCTGGTGGTTCCCGACCGATCGAAAGTCGAAGTCACCCTCGATCCCGGCGATGCGGATGTCTACCTGACGCTCGACGGGCAGGTGGGGCATCCGTTGCGGGTCGGGGACCGGGTGCGCGTGCGGCAGGGACCGCATCCGGTGCTGATGGTGCACTCGCGCCGGAACAACTACTTCGAGGTGCTGCGCCGCAAGCTGCGCTGGGGAGCGAACTGAAGCCGGCGTTACGGGCCGGTCAGGGCTTCTTTTTTGGCGCGACCGGGGCCGCGGGCATCCGCCCCGGTTGCGCGTGCGACGGCAGGGTCTGCGGCGGGGCCGGATTGGTCAGCAGGCACTCCGACCCGAACTTCTCCGCCATCGCCGCGTCCGCCTTCGAGGGGGTGGTGCCGTCCGTGACGAGCTTCTGCAGGAAACCCTTCATCTCCTCCGAGCCGCGGTTGTTGCGGCAGGTGCAGACGCTCAGCGTGTCGTTGCAGCCGCAGACGCAGCGATAGCGTTCCGCCAGGATACTGGCCTCGGGGGTCAGCCGGATCGGCAGCGGCGCCTTGATGGCGCCCGGGTCCGCGGAGGCCGCCTCGCCCGCGGCCGGCGCCGCTGCGGGCGCGGCCGCCGCCGGCGCCTCGGGTGCGGGAAGGGTGGCATGTCTCCGGTAGAGCCCGAACGCCACGAGGCCGATCAGCACCATGGCTCCGGCCACCGCCGCCATCGGCATCGATCGCGGGGCGGGAGCTTCCGGCGCGCCCGCCGGGGCGTTCTGCTGCAGGCCGTCGTCCATGTCGCCTCTCCTCCCCGTCAACGGGGCGCGCATTATAGCAGAGGGATAGAACCGTCGCGGCGACGGGGTGTGGCATGATGAGCCGGCCCGGAGGAACGATGATCGACACGCTGAAGACCGACCTCAAGGACGCGATGCGCCAACGCGACCCGATCGCCGTCGGCACGCTGCGCCTGCTCATCTCCCAGTTCCAGTATGCCCGCATCCAGTCCGGGAACGACCTGAGCGAGGAGGAAAGCGTCGCGCTGCTCCTGCGCGCGGTGAAGACCCGGCGCGAATCGATCGAGCAGTTCGAGAAAGGCGGCAGGCCCGAGCTCGCCGCCAAGGAGCGCGCCGAGATCGCGGTGGTGGAAAAGTACCTTCCAAAAGCGATGGATCCCGCCGAGACGGCCGCCGCGATCGACGCCCTCCTGTCGGAGCTCGGCATCAGCGACAAGAAGGACCTGGGTCGCGCCATGAAGGAGTTCATGGCGCGGCACCGCGGCCGGGTCGACGGCAAGGCGGTCAACGCCCTGATCGCGGCGCGCCTCAAGTAGCGCCTTTCGATGCCCGCGGATCGCCTCCCCGGCGCCTGGATCGCGATCACGGCCGCCCTCCTCGGCGGCCTCGTCCTGGCGCTCACGATCACGCCGATCACGAACAACGACCTCTTTCTCCACCTGAAAACCGGCGAGCGCATCCTGGCGGAGGGGCGCGTGCCGACGGTGGACGACTACTCGGCACTGGCGCGAGGCCGGCCTTTCACGGCGCACGAATGGCTCGCCGGCGTGGTTTTCCAGCTGGTGCGCGCGGCGGGGGGACGGTACGGCTTCGACGCCCTGATCCTCCTGAAAAGCCTGGTGGCATTGTGCGTGGCGGCGATGCTCCTGCGCGCCGCGACCCTGCTCGGCGCCCGGCCGACCGTGGCGTTTCCCTGTCTCGCCCTGGTGATGGTCCTCGCGGCGGCGCGCTTCCTGGAACGTCCGCACATCTTCGGTTACCTCTTCAGCGCCGCGTATCTCCTGGTCCTGGCACGGCACCGGCGGCGCGCCGCGGCCGGATCCCCCCCCTGGGCCTCCACGATCGCCGTTCTGGGTATCCTGGAGATCGCCTGGACGAACCTGCATGGCAGCTTTCTTCTCGGTCCGGCCATCGTGGCGCTGCACGCCGCCGCTGCCTTGCTGGACGCCTGGCGCGGACGGCCCGGCGGGGGCGGCGAGGCGGTCCGCCTGGCGGGGCTGGTGGCGTTTCTCGGCGCCGCCTGCCTGGTCAATCCCTACGGCATGCGGCTGCTGCAGTTCCCGTTCGCGCTCACCGAGAGCCGCTTCATGGGGCAGATCTACGAATGGCTTCCTCCCTACACGAGCCCGTTCCGCACGACTTACATGGCGCGCCTGTACCTCGTCTGGGCGATCTTCGGCGCCGGGGTCGTGCTCCTCGGCATGGTGCGATCGCGGCGCGGACAGGGCTCTCCCTGCGGCTCTCTTCCTTTCGTGATGTTCGCCGCGTTCTTCGCCCTGTCGCTGCGCATGAATCGCAATGTCACCGACTTCGCCCTCGCGACCTTTCCGGCCATCGCGGCCGAGGCGTCGTGGGTGCTGCCGCCGCAGCGGACGCAGAGGGCGCTGCTCCCGGCGATCGCGCTGACCCTGCTCGGACTGACGGTGTATTTCGCCTGGTTCGGATATGCCTTCAGCCCGTCGGGCCGCCGCATGCCGGGCTTCGGGCTCGGCCGCAACATCCCGGTCGCCGCCGCCGATTACCTCGAGCGCAACCGGATCGCCGGGAACGCCTTCAACTCCTACAGCACGGGGGCTTATTTGATCCAGCGCTTCTACCCGGCCGTGCATGTCGCGATGGATTCGCGCAACGACGTATACGGGGAGGAGATCTACGAGGCCTACCAGCGCGCCCTGACCGATCCGGCGGCTCTCGAGGCGATGCTGGGGCGCCTCGACGCCTCCTTCATCTTTCTGGACTGGGCGCAGGTCGGGACCGGGAACACCGCCGCCGCCATCCACGCGGCCGGCGGCGGCTGGAGGCCGGTCTATTTCGACGACGCGGCGGTCGTTTATCTTGCCGCTCAGGGACCCTACGCCGCCGTCGCCTCACGGGACGCCTATCAACTCCTGGATCCGGCTCTGTTCCGCCCCGGCGGGTTCGATCCATCCCGGGCGGAGGCGGCGCTCGCCGAGTCCGAACGGGCGGTGCGCCAGAGCGCCAACGCCTACATCGCGCGCGTCATGCGGATCGACGCCCTCCTCTCCCTGGGCCGGATCGCCGAAGCGGCCCAGGACGAGGGGCGCATCGTCAGGGAGGACCCTCCCTTGGCGCACATCCAGACGCTGCTAGGCCTGGCGCACCTCGTGCGCGGCGATCGGGTCGCGGCGGCGGAGCGGCTGCGCCGGGCGCTGGCGCTCAACCCATACTCCGGCGCCGCCCGCCAGGCGCTCCGGGAAGCCGAGACCGGCCGTTGAAAGGACGCGTGCCGGCGGGAGATCTGCAAGTTGGTGCTGCAGTTCGCGGTCGACGGTGTCGCGCAG
>JAYUCR010000114.1:0-5508 GCA_043740165.1 Acidobacteriota bacterium
ACGCCCCTTCCTCGACCTTCACCTCCTCGATCACGGCCGAGAAACGGCTGGCCAGAGCGGCCGCCTGCACCGCCTCCACCGTGCCCGGCACCTCGACCCATTCGCCGCCGCCGCCGCCAACCCGCACCGCGCGCACGAGGACCGCCTCCTCCGAAGCCGCCGGCGGGATCGTCGCCTCGCGCCGGCAGCCGGCGGCGGACGCGAGCACCACCAGGGTCGTCATGATGGCGAAGCGGCCGTTCATCGTGGCACCTCCTCGGACGAGGCGGCCGGCACTTCGAGCAAGCCGGCGGCCCGCTGCAGGCGCGTCCTGCCCACCACGGCGTCATCCAGCGCGTGGATGGCGTCGAGGCGCGCCGCCACCAGGGCGGTCTCCGCGTCGAGCAGGTCGATCAGGCGCAGCATCCCGGCCGCATAGCGTTCGGCGTTGATCCGCCGCGCCTCCTCGGCCGCTTTCACCGCCTCGCGGGCCAGGACGAGCGATCGGTCCGCGACTTCGGCATCGCGGTAGGCCGATTCGACTTCGAGACGGACACCGTTCTCGACGACGCGGCGCCGGGCCGCCGCCCCCGCGCCGCGCGCCTCGGCCCCGTCGATCCGCGCCGCGCGGCCGCGATCGAACGCGCTCCAGCGCAACGCCACGCCGACAACATACGACCCCTCGCAGGCATCCCAGGCGTCGGCATTGCACTCGTAGCGCGCCGTGCCGGCGACCTCGGGACCGAGTCCGGCGCGCGCCACGCGCGTCGTCATCGTCGCCGCCTCCGCCTGCCGGCGCGCCGCATCGACTTCCGGCCTGGCGTCGACCGCGGCCCCGGCGTAACGCTCCAGGCTTTCGAGGGGCTCGCCCGGGTCCGCGAGCGGTGTGGTCGGCTCGATCGTATCGCCCGGCGGAAGGGCGAGCGCCTGGCGCAGCCGGGCGCTCGCAATCTCCCGGTCGGCCCTGCCACGCTCGAGGTCGCGCTCGCGCATCAACCGGTCGACCCGCGCACGCATCAACTCCGAGGCCAGGGCCGCGCCGGCGGTCACCCGCGAATCCGCCACCTGCTCGTGGTGGCGGGCATCCTCGAGGGCCGACTCCGCGACCTCGACCGCGGCGCGCGCCACGGCGACGCCGAAGTACGCCTCGGTGATCTGCGTCACCAGGTCCGCACCGGCGGCACGGAGGCGGGCGGCTGCCGCCGCCTCCCCCGATTGCGCCGCGTCGATCCCCGAGGCGATCCGGCCCGAGGTGTAAAGCGGTATGTCGACCCCGACCGCCGCGACGGCATGGCCATGCGGGTCGGGATGGTTCAGCGTGTCGATGGCGAAGTCCGCGACCGTGAACTCCGCCGACGTCAGCTTGTCGGAGAACGCCAGGACCTGGTTGTCGGTCCGGCGCCAGCCGGCATCGGCGGAAAGGCGCGGCCATCGCTGCGCCTGGGCTTCGCGCCGGCCGGCATCGGCCGCGTCGCGATCCGCCGTCGCCGCGGCCAGCGCCGGGTTGTTCCGGAGACCGAGGCGGATCGCCTCGTCGAGAGACAGGCGGCGCGCCTCCTGCGCGATGACCGGGCCTGACACCCCGAGGAACGCCGCCACCAACCACAACGATCGAAATTGTCGTAATCCTGGCCGCATCCGATCCTCCAAGCTCGCCGCGGGGCGGCTGAATTCAAAGACCCGGAAACCGGGGAGAGGTTACAGGCGATCGGGAGTCGGGGAGGCCGTCAGCGGGTCCCCGCGGCGCGCCGCAGGGCACGGGCGAGCGTTCGGACCGTCTCCGCGCGGAGCGGCTGGCGCGGCAGATTCCGCACCACCTGGACGGTCGCTCTCAGGGTCCTGACGAAGGCGCGGCACGGCGGGCAGTGGCCGCCGTGCGCGTCGATCGCCTTCCGCAGCGCCGCGTCCAGATCGCCGTCGATGTAATCCGACAGGGAATCAACCATCGCGCGGCACCCGGGATCGTCCGGACCGTGCGCGCGGTCCGCCCCGGGCCGAGGTCGGCGCCCGGCCGACGGCCGCTTCATCTCCGGCCCTCCGCGCGCTTCCCGCCGCGCTCCTTGCGGGCCGTATTGCCTGAGAGGTAGGCGTCGAGCTCCTTGCGCAGAGCCAGGCGGGCGCGGTGCAGGCGCACCTTGGCGAGTGGTTCGCCGATGCCGAGAACGCCGGCCACCTCGCGCGTGCTCAATCCCTCACGATCCCGCAGAACCAATACCACCCGGAACTCCTTCGGCAGGGCGAGAATTGCCTGCTCCACCCTGGATGCCAGCTCACCGCGCAACAGCCGATCGAGCGGCAGGTCGGACCAGTCGGCGATCTGCGGCGGCGCGCCGTCGGCGCCGGCGGTCGGGACGAGATCGTCGAGCGACAATTGCCGGACCGGCTCGAACCGGCCGCGTCGCCGCATCTTCATGCAGGCATTGGCGGCGACGCGGTAGACCCAGGCCTTGAGCGCCGCCGGATCGCGCAGGTTCTTGAGCGACAGGTAGGCTTTGAGGAGGGTCTCCTGCATGACCTCCTCCGCGTCGTCCCTGTGCCCGCACAGGCTCCGGCCGAATCCCAGGATCAGCGGGCCGAAGCGCGCCACGAACCGATCGAACGCCTCCGGCCGCCCTTCCCGGAGCGCCAGCGCCAGGCGCCGGTCATCGTCGACATCGGGGTGGGGCATGGGCGCATCGTAGCACCAAGCCCCGAGGCCTCAACCGCAGCAGGGACCCGACGTCCCGGCGCCCGCCGGCCCCTCCTCGCGCAACCCGAGCTTTCGGAACGCCCACATCGCCGGGCAGGTGCGGGTGAACGCCGACTGCACCAGATTCAGCCCGACGAAGGCCGTGAACAGGTACCAGGCGGGGTGGACGAAATAGCCGAGGGCCAGGCTGAGCAGGACAAAACTTCCCGCCAGCAACCGCAACGCTTCGTTCAGAGTCATCGCATCGCCTCCAGCTGATGAAGACCCCGAACGGCGGAATCGGTTACAACCGCGGCAATCCGGTCTCCGGAGAGTTGCTCCGGAACCGGCCGGCGGGCTATAACTCACCTCCCGGTATGACCTCTCCAGCACATCAAGGATTCAAGATGAACGGGCTGCGCCTGCTCGCGGCGCTCGCGCTGTCTCTGGCGTCGAGCGCCGCCTTCGCCGCGGCCCCCCTCCGCTGGGCGACCGACGCCGAGGGCGGGGCCCCCTTCATCTACAAGGACCCGCACGATCCCGAGCACGACATCGGCTTCGAGGTGGACATCGTGCGCCAGCTCGAGAAGGAGCTGGGGCGCCCGATCGCCATGCAGCAGTATGCCTACGCCAGCCTGATCCTGGGGATGCAGCGGGGCGACTTCGACTTCGCGATGAACGGGCTCGAGGTGACGCCGGATCGCAAGGAGAAGGTCCTCTTCAGCCGCCCGTACTACGTCTTCCGCGAGCAGCTGGTGACCCGCCGGGGCGAGACCCGCTTCGCCGATCTCGAAGGGTGCCGCCGGCTGAAGGGTCTCGTGGGAACGCTCGAGGACACCGCCGCCGAGCGCCTGCTGCACGCGCAGGGGATCGGCACCAAGATGTACGACGGGGTGGTCGAGCCGTATCGCGACCTGGTCCTGGGCCGGCTGGACGCCGTTCTCCTCGACCTGCCGATCGCGATCTACTACGCGAAGCCGAACCAGGAGCTGCAGTTCGTCGGGGCGCCGCTGGCGCGCGGCTACTACGCCATCGCCTTCGCACTCGGGAATACCGCCTTGAAGGAAGCGGTCGACCAGGCCCTCGACCGCATGCTGCGCGACGGGCGATTGCGCACCATCTACGAGAAATGGGGCCTCTGGGACGAGGAACAGGACTCGCTCCTCGCCGCGAGCAGCGACGACATCCTGGCCGAGTCGCGCCGGCAGTGGACCTTCACGCGCTACGCGCCGCTCCTCCTGCGCGGCGCCCTCCTCACCATTTACATCGCCTTCGTCAGCTTCGGGCTGGCGGTCCTCCTGGGGCTTCCTGTCGCGGCGATGCGTCTCTATGGCGCGGCGCCCCTGCGCTGGCTGGCGATCGGCTACGTCGAGTTCTTCCGCGGCATCCCGGTCCTGCTCCTGCTGTACGTCCTGTACTACGGCCTGGCGGATTTATCCGCCGCTTCCGGCCTGGGGGCTGCCCTGAGATTGTCGCCGCTCGAGGCCGCCATCATCGGGCTGGGGCTGAACTACGCCGCCTACGAGGCCGAGATCTACCGCGCCGGCATTCTCGCCGTGCCGTACGGCCAGTGGGAGGCGGCCGGCTCCCTGGGGATGACCGGATTCCTCGCCTTCCGGCGGATCATCCTGCCGCAGGCCGTCCGCACCATCCTGCCGCCGATGACGGGTGACTTCGTCGCCCTGTTCAAGGACACCAGCATCGTCAGCACCATCGCCGTCGTGGAGTTGAGCAAGCAGTACCAGATCCTCTCCAAGTCGAGCATGAAGTACCTCGAGATCGGCCTGCTGACCGCGGCGCTCTATCTGATGATGTCGGTGCCTCTCGGCTGGCTGTCGCGCCGGCTGGAGGCGATCTGGGGCCGGGGGATCGTGTGACCGGGATCGAGGTAACGCTGCGTGAGCTGCGCAAGGCGTTCGGCGACCGGACCGTTCTCGACGGCATCAGCCTGGCGATTCCGGCGGGCTCGACCGTCGCCATCATCGGCCCTAGCGGCGGCGGCAAGTCGACCCTGTTGCGCTGCCTCAACGGCCTGACCGACTTCGACGCCGGGCGGGTCGAGGTCGGGCCGCATGCGCTTCAGCCGGGACCGGTGCGCGGGGCCAACCGCGCCGCGGCGCAGCAGATCCGGCGCCTGCTCGGGATGATCTTCCAGGATTTCCAGCTCTTCCCGCACCTGACCGCGATCGAAAACGTCTGCGAGGCCCCGATCCGCGTTCTGGGAAACCCCGCCGCCGCGGCGCGCGCCGACGCGCTGCGCCTGCTGGACCGGGTCGGCCTGGCCGATCGCGCCGACGCTTTCCCGCGGCAGCTCTCCGGCGGGCAGAAGCAGCGGGTCGCGATCGCCCGCGCCCTCGCCATGTCGCCGCGCGGGCTGTTGTGCGACGAGATCACGAGCGCGCTCGACCCGGAGCTGAAGGGGGAGGTCCTGGCGGTCCTGGACGGCCTGCGGCGGGAGGGGATCACCCTCCTGATGGTGACCCACGAGATCGGTTTCGCGCGCCGGGCCGCCGATCGCGTCCTGGTCCTCGATCGCGGCAGGGTGATCGAGGACGGTCCGCCCGGCGAGGTCCTGGAGAATCCGCGGAACCCCCGCACCCGCCAGTTCCTCAGCCAGATCCTGGGCTGACCCTGCGCACGACCCCCTTCCCCTCGACGATGCTCAGGAACTGATCGGCCGCCTCGGGGCCGAGGCGCTCGATTCGCTTCTCCTTGCCGGGCCAGCGGACCGTGATCGTGTCGACCTTCGCCGCCTTGCCCAGACCGAAGTGCAGGCGCATGTCGTTCTGCGACATGTAGGAGCTGGCGCTGCGCACCTCGCGCACCTGGGTGCGCCCTCCCGCGCTCACCGACACCAGAGC
>JAYUCR010000115.1:0-2227 GCA_043740165.1 Acidobacteriota bacterium
CGAGCCGCACGGTGCGCGCCCGCGCGTCGACGGCAGCCACCTCGGTGCCGGTACGGATCGCCTCGCAGCGCGCCGCGAGCGCGTCCGGCAGGACCCGTATCCCGCGCCGTTTCGGATAGAGGAAGGTCGGGTTGTACCCCAGGCCGCGGACCGTGGAGCCGAAAGCACCGTCGAGGATCTCCTGCAGGCTCGGGCGCGGGATCGACCAGGAGACCCACCCGCATTCGATGTCGTCGAGGTCGGTGCGCCAGAGCTTCGAGTTGTACGGCACCATGAAGTGCGCCGCGATGCCGCGGCCGAAGGTGCGGGAGGCCCAGTCGCGGAAGGTCATCCCGTCCGGATCGGGCTCGCCCCCCGTGGCCCGATCCACCAGCGCCTCGACGAATCCGGCGATGCACTCCTTCACCACCTCGGCCGGCAGCCCGTGCAGGTTGGCCTGGAACGGATAGGCGGTGAACACCCCCTTGGAGAAGATCCGCGCCTGGCGCTCGTGGGTTGCGAACGCCCCGGGCAGGAGCCGATCCACGAATTCCCTGATGCGCGGCTCGCGCAGGTGGAGCAGGTGCCCGGTGCAGTCGAAGGTGAAACCTTCCTCGCGCGTCGTGCGGCACAGCCCTCCGACCTCCGCCTCGCGCTCGAGCACGAGAGTCCCGATGCCGTGGCCGCCGAGGTGGTAGGCCGCCGACAACCCGGTGAGGCCGCCGCCCAGAATGATGACCGGATGCTGCGCGCTCATGGTCCTCCTACAGCGTCATGTCGATGCGCCGGAGCAGGATTCCCGTCGCGATCGAGGTAAGGACGATGCCAGCCAGGATGCCCGACGCCACCCGGGCGCTCGACAGCATCATGGCGATCGCCAGAAAACCCAGGGCGAGCGTCGCGCCCCAGGAGGTCAGGACCGTCTGCCGCGTGGTCAGGCGCCATTTCCGCAGCCGCAGCGCGAAATGATCGGGGCTTCCGAGCATCACCGGCAGGCCGCGGCGGCGCCGGATGTACATGACGAACAGCATGTCGAACACCGGCACCCCCAGGATCACCGCCGGCGCCAGGGAGGCCACCAGGTTGGTGCGGGTGTACGAGTTGTTCATCGACAAGGCGCCGAGCATCAGCCCGATGAAGAGGCTCCCCGTGTCCCCCATGTAGATGCGCGCCGGCTCGAAGTTGAAGCGCAGGAAACCGATGAGCGCGCCGCACAGGGCGGCCAGGAGGACGGCGACGGTCGGCCGGCCGTTGCCGACCGCCACGAGAAACAGGATCGCCGCGGCCGCGGCGGCCACCCCGGCGGCGAGCCCGTCCATCACGTCGATGATGTTGAAGGCGTTGGTGACCGCCAGCAGCCAGACGAACGACAGGGCGATCGCCGCCCACTCCGGCAGAAAAGCGAGCTTGATGTAGATCGAAGCGTTCATCAGCGTCAGCACCGCGACCACCTGGCCCGCCAGCTTGACGCCCGGCGTCAGGACGCCGAAGTCGTCCACCAGCCCCAGGATCACGACGATTGCCCCGGCCAGGAGAAGCCCGAGCACCTCGGTGGAGTCGAACCGGAGCGTGGCGGTCAACGCCAGCAGGAACGACACGTAGATGGCGATCCCCCCTAGATAAGGGACCGGCTGCCGCTGTTGCTTCAGCCGTCCGTCCGGGCGATCGACGATGCCGAAGCGGATCGCGGCGCGGCGCATGAGCGGTGTCGTGTAAAGCGCCAGGACACAGGCCAGCGCGAAGGCGAGCAGGGAGCGCAGCAGGATGGCGGTCACGCCGCCCTCCCGCGCCGGTCCGCCGGCGCTTCCGACGCGGCGCCGGAAGCTGCGGAACCGGATGCCTCGGACCCTTCGAGGAGCCCGTGGTAGAGCGCCACCGTCTCGTCCACCAGCCGATCGATGCCGAACTCGGCCACGACCCGCGCCCGGCCCGCCTCGCCGTACCGCCGGGCTCTCTCGGGGTCGCTCAGGATGGTGATCATCGCCCGGGCGCAGGCGTCCGGATCGCCGGCGGGGACCAGCAGCCCCTCCCGATCGTCGCGCACCACCTCCGGCACCCCGCCCACGCGGCTGGCGACGATCGGCCGGCGTGCCGCCATCGCCTCGAGCAGGGTCAGTCCGAACCCCTCCCAGAGGGAGGGTTGCACGAAAAGATCGAAGGCGGCCATCGCAGCACCCACGTCACGGCGGGGGCCGGCGAAGTGCGTCCTTGAGGCGATGCCGCAGGCCGCGGCCTGCTGCTCCAGGAG
>JAYUCR010000116.1:0-5452 GCA_043740165.1 Acidobacteriota bacterium
GACCGCCTTTCCGCTGCTTCAGTCGCAGGAATATAGGACATAAACCCTTGCCAGTCAAGGCAATCCGGGGTATTGGAAAGAGCGGAAAGTGATGCTTCATGCGGGCCCTTATCCGCAGGCAGCGTCCGGTCTCAGGGGTCCCTCGTCCTGGGGGCGAAGCTAGAATGAGCCCGGATCCGAGGAGCGACTTGGACGCACAGGCCTCGCGACGATTCTTCCCGGCCCTCATCCTTGCCGCACTCCTTCTGATCTGGCCCTGTCCCGCCACGGCGCAGACGGCGGGGGGCGTGCGGGGTGTCGTCACGGACGATGCCGGGCTCCCGCTCGAAGGGGTGACGGTCAACGCGGGGAGCGTTTCGCAGTCGATCGCCGGGCGCGCCGCGCTGACCGACGAGGAGGGCCGGTTTCAGATCGGCAGCCTGCCGCCGGCCGTCGATTATGTCGTCGTCGCGGTCTTCCCCGGATTCGCGAGCGTCAGCCTCACCGACATCGTCCTGACCCCCGGACAGGTGACCCTCCTGAAGATCGCGCTCTCGAAGCAGTCCGAGGGGATGCAGGAGCGGATCCAGGTGCGGGCGGCGGCGCCGATCATCACGCTGCAGGACACCACCTCGACGTCCCGGTTTACCTCGGAGTTCATCGATGCGCTGCCCATCCTGGGGCGGAACTACCAGGACATCCTCGCCCTGGCGCCGGGGGTGAGCGATGTGGACGGAGACGGGAACCCGAACATCCACGGGGCGCGCGACACCGACGTCGTCACCCTTGTCGACGGCGTGTCGACGACCGATCCGCTGACCGGAAAGATCGGCGCGCAGCTCAACATCGAATCGATCCAGGAGATCGAGGTGAAGACCAGCGGCGCCACCGCCGAATACAGCCGGGCGCAGGGCGGCTTCGCCAACATCATCACCAAGTCGGGAGGCAACACCTTCGAGGCGACGTTCAAGTTCTACTACCGGGGCTCCACCCTGGACGGTGACGGCGCCGGGACCGACGATCCGCGACTGCACGCCGGCCTGGGAGAGCATGGCCTGCGCGAGCTCGAGTTCAACGACTATCTTCCTTTCCTGTCGATCGGCGGGCCGATCGTGCGCGACCATGCCTGGTTCTTCGTCGCCAGCGAATACGTCCAGATGCAGGATCCGGTCAACGCCCTCAGCACCGCCTTCGTGACGGAACAGCGCGAGTTCCGGCAGTTCGCCAAGCTCACCTGGCAGGTGGCCCCGAACCACAGGCTCGCGCTGTCGCTGAACTACGATCCCCAGCAGTTCTACAATCAGGGCCTCAACAGCTTCGTCCGCGAGGAGAGCGGCTACACCCTGCATCAGGGGGGGCCGATCCTGACCGCCCGATGGGTCGCGGTCCTGGGGCCGTTCGCATCGCTCGAGACGACCGCGAGCCATTTCGACGAGCGCCCGGAGCGCACCCCGACCCTCGATCCCGACACCAACTCCAACGGCTACCTCTGGAGCGATTCCAACGGCAACGGATTCCGCGAGCTCTCCGAGTTCGATCCCGGCGAGGATTACGACCAGGACGGCGCGTTCGATGTCTTCGAGGATCTCATGCCTCGGGACGGACATTTCGATCGCTTAAAGGAGGATCGCGACGGGGACGGCCGCCAGACCGGGCCGAATGCCTGCGAAGGGGTGACCCGGGAGGACATAGACTGTGACGGGCGCCTCGATTTCCTGCACGAGGATCTGAACAACAACGGCCTGATCGATCCCGGAGAGGACATCGATTCCGACGGCCGGCTCGACCCCGGCACCGAAGACCGGAACCACGACTTCCAACTGAACGACAAGCCGTACCCGACGGAGGACTATCCGTACGGCGAGCTCCGACCGGTCGCCCCCGACCGCTTCTACACCATCGATCAGCGGCGCGGCATCACCAGCGGGCCATATTATGAGAATTCCTCCGACAGCCGCCGCCGCACCACGTTCCGCCAGGACCTGACGCTCTTCGTCCCCGATTTCTTCGGCAGCCATGACGTCAAGATGGGACTGGTTCTGGAGCGGGAGAATTTCGATCGGACCGCCGAGGGCCGGCCGATCCTGGCGCCGATCCTCCGCACCCGCCGCGAAGGGCCGAGCACGGTGCGCGCCCTCCTGCCGGCGGAGGCGCAGGTCGGAAACGAGGCCTCGGCGCTGACCGGCGGGATCTACGTCCAGGACAGCTGGAAGCCTTTTCCGAACCTGAGCATCGGCGCAGGCCTGCGGTTCGATCGGGAGGCGACCGATTCCTTCGGATTCACCTTCTTCAATCCGGCCGCGGAGCGCGCCAGCTTCGACCGGCTCAACACGCTCATCGGCGGCGAAAGGGGGGTCACCAACGATCTCCAGTCCGGCAACAACGATGGCGTCATCAGCCTCGGGATCCTGGGCGATCCCCTCTATGGCGGCCACTCCGACACCTACGACATGAACGCTCTCGTGGTCGAGCCGATGCGGATCGCCGCCCTGACGCGGATGACGCGCCACCACATCGCGACGTCGTTCGCCAGCCAGCAGCTCGCGGGATTGTTCCCCGATCTCGGCCAGGGCGGGGAGGTGACCGCCGCGCGGCTCCTGAGCCTCGGTCTGCGGCCGCAGCAGGAGGAGCCTTTCCGGCTCACCAACAACAACCTCGCGCCCCGCCTCTCGGTGGCCTGGGACCCGCTCTCCGACGGCCGCACCAAGGTGTTCGCCACCTGGGGCCGCTACTACGACAAGCTTTTCCTCAGCACCATCGTCGGAGAGGAGGGGCCGGACACCATCGGCCGCTACTACCTCATCGATCCGACGGGGGTCAACAACCTTGGGGTGCCGAATCGCAACATCGGCCGGACGGTCTCCAAGTCGCCGCCCTCCACGACGCAGATCGATCGCGGCCTGCAGACCCCCTGGAGCGACGAGTTCACCCTCGGGTTCGAACGGGAGCTGGCCCCCGAGGTGGCGTTCTCCATCACCTACGTGCAGCGCAACTACCGGCAGCAGCTGCAGGACATCGACGTCAACCATTCCCTGCGCTACGACCCGCAGACCGGCGAGCCGCTCGACGAGCTGGGGGTTCTGCCGTCGGGGTTCGGGGCCGGGACCGCGACGCTCACCCGGCAGCCCGATGGACGCCCGGACCTCTACATCAACAACTTCTTCTTCAACCAGGTGCTGCGGGTCGGCAATTTCAACGAGGCCAATTATCGCGGCATCGAGTTCGAGCTCGTGAAACGGCTGTCGCGCCGCTGGGAGATGCAGGGGTCCTACGTTTACTCGCGCGCCGTCGGAGCCGCCGAGGAATTCCAGTCGGCGCTGGGGAACGACCCGTCGACGGTGGAGTCGGAGTTCGGGTACCTTTCCTACGACCAGCGAAACGTGGTCAAATTCAACGCCAGCGCCTTCCTGCCGGCGGACTGGCAGGTCGGATTCTCCGCAGCGTGGGGATCGGGGTTGCCCTATTCGACCGTGTCGCGCTTCTTCGCCCTGGACAACGTCGACTACCTCCAGTACCGGACCCGCTACGGATTCATCGAACCGGACGGCAACGTCAACCGGTTCCACACGGTGCAGCGCAACAGCAACCGCAACCACTCCACCTACAATTTCGGGGCGCGCGCGCACAAGACGTTCGTTCTCGGGAGATCGACGGCCGGGCTTTTCCTCGAGGTGTTCAACATCCTGAACTCGGACGACCTCCACATCACCAGCGTCGAGCCGACCCCGCCCGATCTGATCGACCCGAACAATCCGGGGCAGGCGCCGCTCCAGGTCAACGGGACACGGCAGTTCGGCCGCCGCTTCCAGATCGGCTTTCAGGTCGATTTCTAGGAGTCCTCCCTGGTCCAGCTCACGGACGACCTGCGTCTCGTCAAGGGGATCGGCCCGCGCCGGGCCGAGGCGCTGGCGGAGGCCGGCGTGCGCTCGGTGGAGGATTTCCTCCTGCACCTGCCCTTCCGCTACGAGGATCGGAGCGCGTTCCTGCCGATCGCCGCGCTGGCCCCCGGCCTGCGCGGCACGGTGCGCGGGCGCGTCCTGTCGGCGGTGCTGCGGCGGACGCGGACCCGGGGCCTGACGATCTTCGAAGCGCTCGTGCAGGACGACAGCGGATCGATCCGGATGGTGTTCTACAACCAGCCCTACCTGCGCACCCTGCTCACGCGCGGCCGCGAGGTGATCCTGTTCGGGGAGGCGACCCTCGCCCGGCACGGCCGGCGCAGCCTCGTCCTGCAATCGCCCCAGATGGAGGTGGTGACGGCGGAGGAGGGGGAGCCGATCCACACCGGCCGGGTGGTGCCGATCTATCCGCGACTTCCCGAGATGTCGACCCGGCTCATCCGGAGGGTGATGCACGCGATCCTCGCATCGCTCCCGCCCGACCTGCCCGATCCGCTTCCCGCGGGCGTGGCGGCGGCGCGCGGCTTCCCGGCACGGCGCGCGGCGCTGTCGGAGGTCCACTTCCCGAAGCCCGACGCCGATCTGCTGGAGCTCGAGCAGCGGCGGAGCGGCGCGCAGCAGCGGCTGATCTTCGAGGAGTTCTTCTTCCTCCAGCTCGGCTTTCTCCTGGCGCGCCGCGATCACGAGCGGCACGGCCGGAAGGGGCCGCCCCTCGCGGTGGACGACGCCCTGCGGGACCGCCTGCGCGCGGTGCTGCCGTTCCGGCTCACCGGCGCCCAGCGCAAAGCACTCGCCGAGATCGGCCGCGACCTGATGTCGAGGCGGCCCATGAACCGGCTGCTGCAGGGGGACGTCGGCTGCGGCAAGACGGTGGTGGCGCTCCTGGCGGCGATCCTGGTGGCGGAGAACGGGCTTCAGGCCGCCTTCATGGCGCCGACCGAAATCCTGGCCGAACAGCACCACCGGGCCTTCACGCACCTGCTGCGCGGGCGCGGCATGCCGGTCGGCCTGCTGACCGCCTCGGTGCAGGGGCCGGCGAGGCGGCAGCTCCTGAGCGGCCTGCGCAGCGGTGCCCTGCGCCTGGTCGTCGGCACGCACGCCCTCGCTTACGAGGACGTGGCCTTCAAGGATCTCCGCCTGGCGATCATCGACGAGCAGCACCGCTTCGGCGTCATGCAGCGCGCCCGCCTGCGCGGCAAGGGATCGGAGCCGGACGTGCTGGTGATGACCGCGACACCGATCCCGCGCTCGCTGGCGCTGACGGTGTACGGCGATCTCGACATCTCGGTCATCGACGAGCTGCCGCCCGGGCGGCGTCCGGTGAAAACCGTCGTGCGGGAGGAGGCGGGGCGCGAGCGCGTGCATCAATTCCTGCGCTCCCAGATCGACGCCGGCCGCCAGGTCTACATCGTCACGCCGCTGATCGACGAAAGCGCAACACTCGATCTCAAGGCGGCGGCGGCGATGGCGGAGGGTCTGCGCCGCGTGACGTTCCCGGGGCGGCGCGTCGGCCTGCTGCACGGACGGCTGCCGGCGGAGGAGCGCGATGCGGTGATGAGCGCGTTCGCCTCAGG
>JAYUCR010000117.1:0-2212 GCA_043740165.1 Acidobacteriota bacterium
GCGCCATCCGCGGAACCACGCAGGAGCCGCGCCGGCGCGCCCGTCGTGCGGAGGTCCGGCCTGCCGTCCCCGTCCAGATCGGCCACGACCGGCCTGTCCGGGATGCTGATCCCGCCCGGAAGCGCCGCCGTGCGATCGCCGAAGTGCCCGCCCCTCAGGTTGTCCGCCAGGAACAGTGAGCCCCGGCCTCCAAGAAGGAAATCGACATCCTGGTCGGTGTCGAAGTCCTCGGTCAGGCACCAGTCGAAGGCTCGGTCCCGCGGCAGGCCGGTGTCGGCCCCCGCATCGGTGAACCCTCCTCCCTGGGCCGCACCGTCGTTCCGCCAGAGGGTTGCGCCAAAGCTCCCGACCAGGAGAAGGTCGAGATCTCCATCGTGGTCGTAATCAACCGGCTCGAGGTCGGCGGGAGCCGCGGGCGCTTTCGGCAGCGTCCCGGGCCAGGCTGCGAATCCGCTCTTGCCCGCGACCAGGAGGCGAACACCGTCCTCCGTGACCACCCAGAGATCGAGGTCCCCGTCCTCCTCCAGGTCGAAGGCCCGAACCTGGCTCACTGGGCGGTCGAATACGCGTTGCGACGCCCACACTCCGCGGGGGCTCCGGTTGAACGTGCGAATCCCGAAGGGGCCCCAGGCGAGGAGGTCGGGCGGACCGACGCGCGCCGCGCCATTGCCCGCCTCCTCGGTCGTGGCGCGCCAGTCGGCGACGAGGTCTAGAGCCAGGATACCCAGGGCCCCCGGCGCCTTCGCCACCACGACGGCGGGGGCGAAGTTCGGCGTCTCCCCGGGCTTGATCGTGATCCCCGCCTGCGGACGTGGCGGATCCAGCCGGCCGAACGTTCCGAGGTCGAGATCCGTCGAGCTCGGCACGGCCAGCCCCGTGTCCTGGAGCTCGGTGAATCGCTGCAGAAGCTGGCGCGCCTCGTCAGCCTTGTTCCCCTGGAAAAGGAGCCGGTTCAGGCGGTAGAGCGTCGTCAGGTACCAGCTGCCGCCGTATTCGAAACCCTTTTTCAGAAGATCCCGATAGGCGGCCTCGGCGCCCGGATCCTCCAGATCGGCGAGCGTATTGGCGAGGATGAGATAGGTCGGATAGTCGTCGGGAGCGAGCTCGTGAGCGCGTCGAAATTCCGCGGCGGCGGTTTTGAGATCGCCGTCCGCGCGGGAGACGAGGCCCAGGTTGTAGTGTACGGCCGGCGCATCGGGGCGGCTTCTGAGGGCTGCGGTGAGAAGGGTGCGCGCGCGCTCGCGCTGTTTGAGGGCCAGCTCGACGATGGCGCCGCGGACGAGATCCTCGGGATCGGGTTTGGGGCGTTCGAGCAGGGGAGCGAGCGCCGAGCGCGCCTCCTCGAACCGGTCCTCGGAGAAGTGCACCGCGGCGAGCTCGCGCGCCACCTGATCCTCGATCGTGACCGCGGTGGGTCGGGGCGGTTGTCCCACCGGCCGGCGGACAAATCGGGGCAGCAGCCAGGCACCGAGAACTGCGACGACCACCAGGGCCGTCACCACGATGATGCCGAGTCTTCCTGACCGCACGCGTCCCGTCTCCCCTGCCACCCATTGTCGAACGGCGGAATGAAGAGGATAGCCGACCGGTTTCCGGGGCACAAGGGGGCGTGACGTCGCTTATAATCCCCCGATGCGCGACAACAATCCCGGCCGCAGCCGCAGCGCCCTCGTCGCCGCGGGCGTTCTCCTGATCGTTCTCGTGGCCTTCGGGGGATGGCGCCTCTCCAGCTGGTTGCGCTCGGGGCGGGTGGAGACCCTGCCGCAGGGCCTGCCGGTCAAATCGCCCGATCGACCACTCCTTCCCATGGAACTGCTGGAGGACTTCTCCGAGGAGCTCGCGCAGGACCTGGAAGGATTCGGCGGGCGGCTGCGAGAGCGGAGCGAGGAAGGGGCGGCGGCTTTCCTGTCCCCCGCGTTCCAGGGCACCGCCCTGGACGAAGGCGAGCCGGAGGAACAGATCGATCTCGGCCTCGGGGCGACGCTCATCCGGTACAAGACCACGCCGCCGCGCGTCGTCGATCGGGCGAGCTTCATCGCCTCGATCGAGGCGCGCTTCAAAGGATGGCGACAACTCGACGCGGCGCTCTGGGAGGTCACCTCAGCGGAGTTTCAGCAGGGTCGCCCCCTCTGGGGGAGGGCCGTCCTCAAATTCGCCTTTCTCGGAATCGGTGCGACGGGCGATCCGCGCTCGGTGCGCGGAAGCGGCGCGG
>JAYUCR010000118.1:0-5398 GCA_043740165.1 Acidobacteriota bacterium
GACGATCCCCTGGTGCGCGGCCCGCTCGGGCTCGACTCGATCGACATCCTCGATCTGGCGCTCGCGGTGGAGGAGCGGTTCGGCGTGACCATCACCGACGAGCATCTCGCCCAGGAAGCGTTCCAGAACATCGCCGCGCTGGCCGATTACATCGTAAAGGTCCGTTCGGCACCGGCAGGTTCGGCGTGAGGACCGCCGAACGTGCGTCTCTTTGCGTCACCGGGTGCGGCACGGTGAATGCGCTGGGCGGTGACCGCGTCTCGTTCTGGAGCGGCCTCCTCGCCGGGCGCTGCGCCATCGCTCCGCTCGGCGGTCGTCTCGCGGGTGATGTTCCCGTTCTCGCGGCCGAGGTGGCCGACCTGCCGTCCGATGCGGCCGGGCGGCCTCCCGAGTTGGCGGCGCGCCGATCGCGGACCGACCAGCTGGCGCTTCAGGCGGCGGAAGAGGCGGTGCGCCAGGCGGGGGACCTGCAGGGGGTCGACCGGAGCCGGGTGGCGGTGGTGATCGGATCGACCACCGGCGGCATCCGCGAGATCGAGGAGCATTTCATCGCCCGCGACCAGGGGCAGTTGTCGCCGCGCTCCCGGCTGCTCCTGCTCGAGAAGGCGAACACGTCGGATCTCCTGGCGGCGCGGTTCGGCTTCTGGGGGCCGCGCTTCACGCTCAACACGGCCTGCGCCTCGGGGGCCTCGGCGATCCTGCTCGGCGCCGATCTCATCGCCTGCGGCATGGCCGACGCGGCGCTCGTCGGCGGCGCCGACGCGCTGGCCCGCCTCACGCTCTCCGGCTTCCGCGCCCTGCGCCTCATCGATCAGGCCCCGTGCCGGCCATTCGATCGATCGCGCCGCGGGCTCTCGCTGGGAGAGGGGGCCGGTCTCCTGGTGCTGGAGCGGCGCGCGGCGGCGGGGGCGCGCGGCGTGCCGGCGCTCGCGATGCTTCTCGGCGGGGCGCAGACGAGCGACGCGCACCACCTGACGGCGCCGCGTCCGGACGGCGCGGGGGCGGCCGCGGCGATGCGCGCGGCGATCGAGGATGCGGGGCTCACGGCCGATGCGATCGATCACATCAACGCGCACGGTACCGGGACGCCGGCCAACGACGCCGCCGAAGCGGCGGCGATCGTCAGCTCCCTCGGGCCGCGCGCCACGGGCTGCCCCGTGACCTCGATCAAGGGGAGCATCGGCCACACGCTGGGCGCCGCCGGAGCGATCGAAGCGATCGCCGCCATCGAATCCCTGCGCAGCGGGGCGATCCCGCCGACCGCCGGGCTGCGCGAGCCCGACCCGGCGCTCGGCCTCGACCTGGTGCGGGATGCGCCGCGGACCGGCGACTGGCGCATCGCGTTGTCGAACTCGTTCGGGTTCGGCGGCTCCAACGCGGTCCTGTGCTTCGGCAAGGGAGAGGCCTGATGGCCGGGGACCTTCTGATCACCGGCGTCGGCGTCCTGGTCGAGCCTGAGATCGACTCCCGGCTCGAGTCGCGGCTCACGGCGAACCAGGCGCGCCGCCTCGACCGGCTGTCGCAGATCATCGTGGCGGTGGCGCTGGGGGCGTGCGAACAGGCCGGCGTCGGCTTGCCGGCGGCAGAAACCGCCGGTGCGTCGACCGGCGCGACGGCCGGTGGCGCGCCCGGCCTCCGGGTCGGCATCGTGGTCGGAACCGGCCTTGGCTGCCTGGAGAGGACCGACAGTTATCTCGACGGGATCGTGCGGCGCGGTGTCGAGCACGCCGACGCCCTGACGTTTCCCGACGCGATCGACAATGCGCCAGCCGCGCAGGCCAGCATCGCGCTCGGCTGCCGGGCGCCGTCGCTGACCGTTCTGCAGCGCGAGATCTCCGGCGAATGCGCGGTGATCCTGGCCGCCCTCATGCTGCGACGCGGACTGGCGGACGTCGTGATCGCGGCGGCGGGGGAGACCCGGAGCCCGCGGCATCGTGCGGCGATGCGGCAGCTCCGCCCCGCCCACCCCGTCCCGGGCGAGGGCGCGGCGGCCCTGGTTCTCGAGAGCGCGGAGGGAGCGCGCCGGCGTGGGGCGCGGCCGCTCGGCCGGCTGATCGGCTTCGCGCAGGTCGCCGAGCCCACTCTCACGCCCGGCTGGCGGACGAACCTGCGACGGGCATCGCCCGCCACGGTCGATCGCGCTGCTGAAGCGGCGCTGGCGATGTCCGGCGTCGCCGCCGCCGTGCGGCGGGAGATCGCGGTCATCCCGGCGCGGGCGGAGGATGACGCGGCGGGGTGGATCATGGGGGACGGCATCCTGCGCTGCGCCACGGCCCTAGAGCTTCTGGGCTGCGGCGGGCACTCCGCCGCCATGGTGGCTGCCGCCGCGCGTGGCGGGATGGCGGCCGCCCTCGTCCTGGCGCCCGCCCACATCCAAGCGCCCGCCCACATCCAGGCGCCGGCGGGAGGCGCCGCATGAAGCTGATCGCCATCATCCCGGCCTACGATGCCGCCGGCACGGTGGCGCCGGTCGTCGCCGCGACGGCCCTCATCGTGCCGGAGGTGCTGGTGGTCGACGACGGCTCGCGCGACCGGACCGCGGAGGTCGCGCGCGGCGCGGGGGCGCGCGTCCTGCGGCTTGCTGTGCACCGCGGCAAAGGCGCGGCGTTGCGCGCCGGATTCGCGGCGGCGATCGCCGCGGGAAGCTCCGCCGTGATCACGCTCGACGCCGACGGGCAGCACGAGCCGTCCGAGATCCCGCGGCTGATCGCCCTCTGGCAGGAGACCGGAGCGTCGCTGGTCATCGGCTCGCGCGCCCACCTCGAGTCGGGGATGACGCGGACGCGCCGGTTCGGCAACCGGTTCGCGCGCCGGGCGCTGACTTTCTTCTCGGGGGTCGAGGTCCCCGACGCCCAGAGCGGGTTCCGGCTCTATGACGCGGCGCTCCTGCGTGCGGTGTCGCTGCGCGGATCGCGCTACGAGCTGGAGAGCGAGGTGATCGTGCGCGCGGCGCGCGCCGGGATGCGCGTGGCCAGCACTCCGATCCGGCTGGCGCAGGTGGACGGACTCGCGACCAGTCATTACCGCCCGTGGCGCGACACGGCGCGGATCTGCGCCGCGGTCGTGGCGACGCGCCTCCTGGGGTAAGCGTGTTCCTCTGGATCACGGTCGCCGCGCACCTGAGCCTCTTAGGGCTCCTGGCCGGGAAGCCGGGGCTGACGGCGGTGATTCTCATCGGCTATGCCGGCTACCACGGCCTGATCGCGTGGGCGATTCTGAGCCCGCGCAGCCGCTTGTTCGGGCCGAACCGATCGCGTCTCGACACGCAGGAGCCGATCGTCTCTCTCACCTTCGACGATGGCCCGCACCCCGCGGTCACGCCGCGCCTGCTCGACCTGCTGCGCGAGCGGGGGGTTCGGGGCACCTTCTTCCTGATCGGCCGGGAAGTCGAGCGCCACCCGGAGATCGTCCGGCGGATCGCGTCCGAGGGGCACGCGCTGGGCAACCACACGGCGAGCCACTCGTACCTGTTCTGGGCCCACAGCCGGGTGCGGCTGCGGCGCGAGATTGCGTCAGCGCAGGAAGCGATCGAAGCCGCCGCGGGAGTGCGCTGCCGCCAGTTCCGCGCTCCGGTCGGGCTCAAGAATCCGTGGCTCTCCGCGGAGCTTGGGCGCATGGGGCTCGAGCTCTGGAGTTGGGAGGTGCGCCGCCTCGATCGCGGGCGGCCCGATCCGGCGCGGCTCCTGCGGCGGCTGCGGCGCCGGCTCCGCCCGGGGAGCATCCTGCTCCTGCACGACGGCGCCGATCGGCGGCCGGCAGGGAACCCGGGCGTCCTCGAGGCGTTGCCGGTCCTTCTGAACGCCCTGGCGACGCTCGGCTATCGTTGCGAGCCGCTGGAGGCCGAGAGGCCGGTGGCGTTCACCGCTGAATTCTCCCCGACCGAATATTCCCTCAGGTAGGCCGCGCTCTTCATCAGCCGCTGGGTGCGCAGCAGGACGCGCGTCAGCTGCGGGATGCGGGACGGACGGACCTGCACCGCCCAGTCGCGCCACCGCTTCGCCCCCTGCAGGTTGAGGATCGATCGGCGCCAGGTCTCGGCGTACAGCTCGAAGAAGCGAGCGGCTCCCAGCCGCGGCTCCCAGAGCAGATGGTGCATGTCGTAGCTGTACCAGGGAGCGTCGCGCCGCAGTGAAGGGTGATCGCGGTGCAGGTCGGTGCCCGGAAGGGGAGTGAGGATGGTGTAGCCGGCGCGCTCGAAATGGTTTTCGGCGACGAAATCCCAGAGCGTGCGGAATTCGGCCTCCCCCCAGTCGGGATCGACGACGAAGTTCCCGGTCACGCCGTAACGCAGCCCGCGCGCCAGCCGCGCCGCCTCGATGCTGTCCTTGACCGTCGCGTCCTTCGTCAGGTGGTCGAGGCCGGAGTCGGACGGAGCCTCGAGGCCGAAGAAGATGTCGAAATCCTGCGCCAGCGGCCGCCAGGCCTCGAGCAGCTCCGGGTGGCGGGCGACGAGATCGGTGCGGCTCTGCACCAGGATCCAGCGCTTGCGCACGCCGCGCCGCCGCAGGGCGGAGGCGAGCTCGAGGCTGCGCTCCGGATGATTCCAGAAGAGATCGTCCACGATGAACAGGCAGTCGCCCGTGGACGCCATGTCCTCGACGACGGAGGAGATGGAGTGTTCGCGGAAGGAGCGCTGGTGAAGCTGCCAGACGGAGCAGAAGTTGCAGCGGAAGGGGCAGCCGCGCGCCGTTTCCACCAGCCAGACCGGCTTGAACAGGAGGCAGTGATAAAGATGGCGGGTGTGGGCCACCAGGTCGCGCGCCGGGGGCGGTGAATCGTCGAGGCTCGGGCGCGCGGCCAGCGGAGGTGTCGTGATCCACCCGTCCTTGGTGCGCAGCCGGAGGCCGGGCACCTCGGCCAGGGGGAGCCGCCGGGCGACGGCGCTGGCGAGCGCCGGGAGCACCACCTCGCCGTCGTCCAGCACGACGGCGTCGACCTCGGGCACCTCCAGCGGCTGGGAATGCGCCGCCGCCGCGTGCCCGCCGACCACGACGAAGGCGCCGGGTGCTTTCCGTCGCACGGCGCGCACCGACGCGAGCACGCGGTCGTATTCCAGGGCGTGCATGCACGACAGTCCGACAAGGGAGGCGCGGCTCCTGGCGATCCGCGCTCCGCTCAGGCGCTCGAACCGCTCGTCGAGGATCGTCGGAACGGCGCCGGACGCCCGCAGCGCCGAGGCGACGTATTCGAGGCCGAGCGGCTCGACGCGGAAGAACGGGCCGAGACCGAACCGCTCATTGCCGGGATGCGGGCGGACGAGAAGGATGTTCACACCGGCCGGTACGTTATGGCAGGCGCGGCACGAGGGTCAAGCCTGGCGCGCGGCCGGGGCGCGTGGTGCCCACGCGCGGGGTGCATTGCGGCGGAAGCCGAGGCGTGCCAGAATCGGCGGCCATGC
>JAYUCR010000119.1:0-2196 GCA_043740165.1 Acidobacteriota bacterium
ATCGCCGTGTCGAGCTCCCGCATCATGTCGTAGGAGTAGCAGTTGGCCGGGGGTGCCGTCATCTCGAGGACGGCCATACCGTCCTCGTGACGGGAGCGCAGGAGCGAACCGGTCACGACAGATCGACCCAGACCGATTTGGTCTGGGTGTATTCGAGCAGTCCCTGCCGGCCGAGCTCGCGGCCGTAGCCGCTCTGCTTCAGGCCGCCGAACGGCATGGCGTTGTCGAACAGGCCGTAGGTGTTGATCCAGACGGTCCCGGCCTGCAGCGCCCGCGCGGTGCGGTGGGCCTTCTTGATGTCGCGCGTCCAGATCGCCGCGGCCAGCCCGTAGAGCGAATCGTTGGCCGAGGCGATCACGTCCTCGATCTTCTTGAAGCGGATGACCGCCAGCACCGGCCCGAAAATCTCCTCGCGCGCGATCGTCATGCCGTCCTGCACGTCGTCGAAGATGGTCGGGCGGACGAAATATCCGCGCCCCGGCGCGCGCTCGCCGCCGCAGACCAGGCGGGCTCCCTCGGCCTTCCCCTTGTCGACATACGACAGCACCTGCTTCATCTGCGCCTCGCTGACCTGGGGCCCGAGACGCGTCTTGGGATCGAGCGGGTCGCCCTGCAGGAGCTTCGCGGTCGAGGCCTGCAGCTTGTCGAGGAAGGCGTCGTGCAGCGCTTCCTGGAGGAAGAGGCGCGAGCCGGCGGTGCAGACCTCCCCCTTGTTGAAGAAAATACCGGTCGTGGCGCCGCGCACCGCCATATCGAGGTCGGCGTCGTCGAAGACGATGTTGGGGGACTTGCCGCCGAGCTCCAGCGTCAGGCGCTTCAGCGTGTCGCTGCCGCGCCGCATGATGTCGCGCCCCACCTCGGTCGAACCGGTGAAAGCGATCTTGCCGACGAGCGGATGCTGCACCAGGGCGGCCCCGGCCACGGTCCCTTTCCCCGGGACGACGTTGAGCACGCCGGGCGGCAGCCCGGCCTCAGCGGCCAGCTCGGCCAGGCGGAGCGCGGTCAGCGGCGTCTGCTGCGCCGGCTTCAGGACGACGGTGTTGCCCGCCGCCAGGGCGGGCGCCACCTTCCAGGCGGCCATGAGGATGGGGAAGTTCCACGGCGTGATGGCGCCGATGACCCCGATCGGCTCGCGCAGGGTGTAATTGAGCGACGATCCGCGCCCCGGAATCGTCTCCCCCTCGATCTTGGACGCCCAGCCGGCGAAATAGCGGAAACAGTCGGCCGCCAGCGGCACGTCGACGCGCGTCGAATCGGTGATCGTCTTGCCCTGATCCAGCGTTTCAAGAAGCGCCAGCTCCTGCAGGTTCGCCTCGATGAGATCGGCGATCTTCCACAGAATGCGTCCGCGCTCGGACCCCGGCATCGTGCTCCAGGGGCCGGAGGTGAAGGCCTTGCGGGCGGCCTGCACGGCGCGGTCGATGTCGGCGGCGCCCCCTTCGGCCACCTCGGTCAGCGGCTCCTCGGTGGCGGGGTTGAAGGTGGTGAAGGTGGCGCCGTTGTGCGCGTCGGCCCACTGGCCGTCGATGAACAGCCGTGCCGGTCGGAGTGTCGGTCGGATCTCGGTGGACATGGGACCGCGATGTTATTCCGTGATGTCCGCGGGAGTCAACGCAGCGGGCGCGTGGCGTCCGGCGGCGCCTGCGGGCGTGCCGCCGTGGTGGCGCGGGGCGCGGAGGCCGCATCGCTATGCCGCGACTGCAGCGGGAGGGTCATCCCTTCGGGCTCGCATGTCTGGGGCGTGACGGCAGCCGCGGCGCGACGATGGCGCTGCACCGAGCGTTGCTTTTCCTGCAGCGATCGCTGATGGGCGCTGAATAACTCACGCGGTTCGCGGCAGGTCGCGGGGATCCAGAAGCCGGAAGGGTCGCGGCGACCGGGAGGGAGGACCGTCGGCTCTTCGTCGCCGGTGTGGGCGCGGGCGATCTCCAGAAGGCCGAAGCTTTCCGGCTCGCGCTCGGGAGGGCGACGTCTGCTGCGGGACAGCGGCATCCCGGAACCTCCAGGCTCCCTCTAGTGGGCCACTATCTGAAACAGCCGCTTCACATCCTAGCAAAGCGGCCGGGGGCGGCGCAAGCCCCACCATCACGCGCGGAGCGCCGAGCCTGGGGCTTCGACAGCGCGGGGGGCGGGAACGGGGCTCCGCTTCGGTTCGCTCGCGAGGGGAACGGTCAACCTGGCCGACCCCGTGGCGGG
>JAYUCR010000120.1:2500-13181 GCA_043740165.1 Acidobacteriota bacterium
AGATCTACGACGGGACCGTGATCATCGAGCGAGCCGTGCGGGATCCCGGCGACAGGGCCAAAGTGGCCGTGCGCTCGAAGGATCGCGATGTCGATCCGGTCGGGGCCTGCGTGGGAATGAAGGGATCGCGCGTCCAATCGATTATCCGGGAGTTGCGCGGCGAAAAGATCGACATCGTGCAGTATTCGGATGATGTGAGCACCTTCGTGACCAACGCCCTGAATCCGGCCAAGATCAACCGGGTGCACCTGAGCGACATGGAAAATCATGTTCTCGAGGTCGTCGTGGATGACGAGCAGCTGTCCCTGGCGATCGGCAAGAAGGGGCAGAACGTGCGGCTGGCCTCGCGATTGAGCGGATGGAAGATCGACATCAAGAGCGAGCAGGAAAAAAAGCGCGAGGTCGAGGCGGAATTGGAGCGGATGGCGCGCGACGCCCGCGAGCTCGAAGCTCTCGAGGGGGTGGCGCCGAAAACTCTCGAAAAGCTCGTCGAGGCCGGGTACCGCAGCGTCGATCAGATGCTCGAGGCCGGAGTCGAAGGGCTCGGGCAGGTCCAGGGCATCGGACCCAAGACCGCCGAGAAGGTTCTGGCTTCCGCTCAGGCGATGTTCGACACGCGGCCGGACCGCGAGGAGGCGGAGCGGCTGCGCCAGGAACAGGAGGCCGCCGCTCAGGCGGAGCAGCGCGCACAGGAGGCGGCGCTGCTGCAGGGAACTGCCAACGCGCTGTCGGGCTCCGAAGCGGAGCCCAGCTCGCCGATCGATGAAGACGCCAGCGGCGCGGGCGGGTTCGATGATGATGCGACCTCCGGCGGGGGCCCGGCGGCCGCCGCCGGGGAGGATAACCTGCCGGGCTGGCGCGACGACGCCGCGCTGAGCGACAAGCCTGCGGGCCTGGATTCACCGGCAGACCGATCGGAGGATGAATAGATGGGGAAGGTGCGGGTCGGTCAGATCGCCAAAGAGCTCAACATCAAGGTCACCGATGCGATCGCCCGACTGAAGGAGCTCGGGATCGATGCCAAGTCGAATTTGAGCACCATCGAAGAGGTGGTTGCCAGCCGTCTGCGCGCCGAGCATGTGGCGGCCGGCGGCACCGCCGGCGGTGGCGCTCGAGGTGGCGGCAAGGCAGCGGCCCCTAAGGTGCCGAAGATATTCACGATCAAGAAAGCCGGGGCGACCGTTCCCCCCGGCGTGACCCTGCCAACCATTTCAAAGCCGGCTCCGCCAGCTCCGCCGGCATCCACCGCGCCCGATCGAACTTTGGGTCAGGACCGTCCGGCCGGCCCCGCCGGCCCGCTGGCGGCAAGATCCGGCAGCCCGGGGAGCGCGACGCCGGCGACAGGTAACCGACCGGCGGGAGCGCTGCCGCGCCCCGGAATGGCGACGCGTGGCGTCGTACCAGCCACCATCCCCCAGACGCGCTCTGGGACGGCGAACGGTGTCGCCCCCGGGGTGTTCCACCCCCCCGCCGGTGGGACGACAGCGAAGGTGCCCTCGCAGGGCCCCCTGCGGCCAGGAGCCGCGGGATCGGTCCCGACGGCAATCCGCCCGGCTGGGCCCGCAGGAACGCGTCCGGCGGTCACCACCCCGCGGCCTGGAGCCGCGGCAGTACGTCCCGGCTCCGCACCTCAGCCTCTCAGACCGGCCGTGCCGCCGCAGCGACCAGCCGTCCCACCGACCGCCCGGCCCGCCGGCGCCGCTCCGCGGCCGCCGGTTGCCGCGCGCATCGGAGGGACGCCCGCCGGAACCGCGCCCGCGAGCCGCACCGCGACCGGCGCATCGATGCCGATCGCCGAGCCGCGCCGCCCCGCGCCCCCCGCTATGGCCCGCCCCGCGGCCCCGGCGCGCCCCGCGCCGGCGGCACCGGTGGTGCCAGCGGAGCCGGTCGTCCTCGTTGAGACCACCATCAGCGAGGGCGTGACCGTGAAGGACCTGGCCGAAAAAATGGGCCGGAAGGCCAAGGACATCATTTCCCGCCTGATGGCCCGGGGAATCCTCGCGACCATGAACCAGCCGCTGGAGAGCAAGCTGGCCATAGAGATTTGCCGCGAGCTCGGTTTCGACGCCAAGGTGGTCTCGTTCGAGGAGGAGGTCGCACAGGAGGAGGCGCACGATTCCATCCCCGGCAACCAGAAGACGCGCGACCCGGTCGTGACCATCATGGGACACGTCGACCACGGCAAGACGTCTCTTCTCGATGCGCTGCGATCGTCGAATGTCGTCGCCGGAGAGGCCGGCGGTATCACCCAGCACATCGGTGCCTACCACATACGCCGCAGGAACCGCGGCATTTCCTTCATCGACACCCCGGGGCACGAGGCGTTCACCATGATGCGCGCGCGCGGGGCCCGGGTCACCGACATCGTGATCCTCGTCGTGGCCGCGGACGACGGCGTCATGCCGCAGACCATGGAGGCCATCGCGCACGCACGCGCCGCCGGCGTGCCGATCGTCGTGGCCATCAACAAGGTGGACAAGCCCGGTGCGAACCTCGATCGGGTCAAGAAACAGCTCTCCGATCAGGGCCTCCTGGTGGAAGACTGGGGCGGGCAGGTCGTAGCCGTCCCGATCAGCGCGAAACAACGCACGGGAATCGATGAGCTCCTGGAGATGATCCTCCTGGTGGCGGACATCGGTGACTACAAGGCCGACGCAACGGCTTTGGCCGCCGGCACGGTGCTCGAATCGCGGCTCGACAAGTCGCGCGGGGCCGTGGCGACCGTGCTCGTGCAACGCGGCACGCTGCGCATCGGGGACTCGTTCATCGCCGGAGCCGTCCACGGCAAGGTGCGCGCCATGTATGACGACCTGGGGCACCGCGTCAAGGAGGCCGGCCCGTCGATCCCGGTGGAGGTGCTCGGGCTGGAGGGGGTGCCGAAGGCCGGCGATCCGTTCCAGGTGCTCGCGGAGGAGTGGCGCGTGCGGCAGATCGGCGCCTTCCGCCAGCAGAAGCTGCGCCAGGAAGCGATGGCCAAGACCTCCCGTCTCACCCTCGATCACCTGTATCAGCAGATCAGCGAGGGCACCGTCCGCGAGCTCCCGTTGGTCGTAAAGGCCGACGTGCAGGGGTCGGTGGAGGCGCTCACCAAGACGTTGCAGGATCTTCCTTCCGACAAGGTCAAGATCCGGGTGATCCACGCCGGCTCAGGCGCCATTACCGAAACCGATGTCCTGCTCGCTTCGGCGAGCAACGCCATCGTCATCGGCTACAACGTGCGGCCCGATCGGGGCGCCCAGGAGGTGGCGGAGAAGGAGAAGGTGGATCTCCGCCTGCATTCGGTCATCTACGACATCACCAACGAGATCAAGAACGCCATGGTCGGGCTGCTCGAGCCGGAGTCGAAGGAGGTCTATCTCGGGCGGGCCGAAGTGCGTCAGCTCTTCAAAGTGCCGAAGGTGGGCGTTGTGGCCGGCTGCAACGTCTCCGACGGCAAGGTGGCGCGCAATGCCGAGGTCCGGCTGCTGCGCGACAATGTCGTCATTTTCACCGGGAAGATCCTGTCGCTCCGACGCTTCAAGGACGACGCCTCGGAGGTGAAGGCCGGCTATGAATGCGGCATCGGCCTCGCCAACTACAACGACATCAAGTTAGGTGACATCATCGAGGCCTTCCGCGTCGAGAAGGTCGCCGCCAAGTCTCTCTGACGGTGGCCCGAACCGTTGACGGCCCCGAGGTCCACGTAGCCTTGTGCCTGGTGAGCCTCCACCTGCCGGCGGTCGGCTCGCTGAAGGAGAAACGAATGGTCCTGCGCAGCCTGAAGGACCGCCTGCGCGAACACTTCAATGTCTCCGTGGCCGAGGTGGAGCACCAGGATCTGTGGCAGCGCGCGACCCTCGGTATCGTGGGCATCGCGTCGGGGCGGGCTCCGCTGGAGCAGACGTTCGCCGCCATTGAAAGGGAGATCGCCGGCCGTTCGCCGGGAGATGTTCTGAGCTGCGACGTCGAGTACCTGGCCTGATGGCGTCGCCCCGGGGAGAACGATGAGCACCCGCACCGAGCGACTGGCGGACTTGATCCGCGAGGAAGTCTCCCGGCTCCTGCTGCGCGAGATCAGGGATCCGCGCATCGGATTCGTCACCCTCACCGGCGCGACCGTGAGTCCGGACCTGAGGAACGTCCGCATCTTCGTGAGCGTGCTGGGCGGAGAGGAATCCCGGGACGCGACGCTCGCCGCCTTGCGCAGCGCTTCCGGATTCATCCAGCGGGCCCTGTTTCGCAACCTGAGGCTGCGCCATTCCCCCACGGTCGCCTTCGAGTTCGACCCGTCGCTGGAGTATGGCGAGCGCATCGAGCGCGTGCTGCGACAGATTCACGAATCCGAGGAACCCCCTGCTGGCGAAGGCGAAAACTGATGGAAGAAATCGAGGGGGTGCTGCTGGTCGACAAACCGGAAGGGCCGACCTCTCACGACGTGGTCGCCATCGCCCGGCGAGCCCTCGGCGTGCAGCGGGTGGGGCATGCCGGAACACTCGACCCTCTGGCCACCGGGCTCCTCGTGCTGATGATCGGCCGGGCCACCCGTCTGGCGTCCTTCCTGTCCGGGGTCGACAAGACCTACCGGGGGGTGATCCGGCTCGGGGTCAGCACGGACACCTTCGACCGCGCCGGCGTGCCGGACGGCCCGCCCCGCGAGGTGCACGTCGATCGAGAGCTCCTGCTGGCTCTATTGCAGCGATTCCGCGGGACGGTGCTCCAGGTCCCTCCCGTCTTTTCGGCCAAGAAGGTTCACGGCACTCCGATGTACCGCCTGGCTCGGAAGCGCCGGCCCGTGACCCCGGTCGCAACCTCGGTCACCTTCCGGCGACTCGAGCTCCTCGGGTTATCCGGCTCGGACGTCGAGATCGAAGCGGAGGTTTCCGCCGGGACGTATCTAAGGTCCTTCGCCCAGGACCTGGGCCAGGCCCTTGGATGTGGCGCGCACCTCCATGCCCTGCGGCGGGTCTCCGCCGGCCCCTTCCATGTCGAGAACGCCATATCCCTGGCCGAGCTCGATGGGGCGAATCGGTCGGCGGCACGCCATGTCGTTCCGCTCGAGGAGGTTCCGCTCGGGATGCCGACGTTCAAGCTGACCGCCGCCGGCGCCCACGCGGTGCGGCACGGAAGGCCCTGTGGGCTTCAGGAGGTGATCGCACCGACCCCTCCCCTGCCGCCGGGCCGCTGCCGCCTCCAGGGACCGGAAGGGCGGATCGTGGCAATCGCCGAGGTTGTCCTGCAGGCCCCCACCGATCCACGATCGCTCATCCGGCCGCACATCGTGTTCAATCGGTGACCCCTCCATTGGTGAGCCGGGCCCGATTTCCTTTACAAAAAGTCGGTCGTTGTGCTAAATTCACGCCCGCTCGATAGAGCTTTGGAGAGGGCCGAGGCCCGGAAAATCGACATGGCACTGACGAAGGACTCGAAGACCGAAGTCATCCGCTCGTACCAGACGCACCCTTCCGACACCGGATCCCCGGAGGTCCAGGTTGCGATCCTCAGCCGCAGGATCGAGGATCTCACGCAGCATTTCGGGGCCCAGCCCAAGGATCATCACTCCCGTCGGGGGCTGCTCAAGATGGTCAGCACCCGCCGCCGGCTTCTCGACTACCTCAAGGATATAGATGGCGGCAGGTACCAGGAGTTGATCAAACGCCTCGGGATTCGCCGATAAGCCGCTCGCAATCGCCCCTCGTGCCGTCCGCGGTTCCGGTTGAGGCGGGAGATAAGACGCTGATTTCCACCATGGACGTCGTCCGGAAGGTCGCTGTTTCAGACCGCTTCACTCCGGCGCGCCGGAGCCCCGCTTTCACCGAACACCGAATCGCCCGTCGATCATCGTCAGGCCCGGCCGCGAGTGGCCGTGGCATGGGGACCCGGGTGCGGCGGCGCCTGATGCGCGTCGCAGGAGGAACCACCGGATGTTGAGCAGAACGATAGAATTTGGAGGCAGAAAACTCACCATCGAGACCGGCGTGATGGCCAAGCAGGCCGACGGCGCGGTCACGGTGCGCTACGGCGACACCGTCGTCCTGGTCACGGCGACCGCCGACCGCAGGGAGAAGGTGGGGATCGATTTCCTGCCGCTCACGGTCGATTACCGCGAGAACACCTACGCGGCGGGGAAGATCCCGGGGGGATTCTTCAAGCGGGAAGGACGGCCGAACGAGAAGGAGACCCTGACCTCCCGCCTCATCGATCGCCCGATCCGGCCGCTGTTCCCGAAAGGCTGGTCGTACGAGACGCAGGTGATCGCCTTGGTGCTGTCCGCCGACCTGGCCAACGACCCGGACGTCATGGCGATGACCGGAGCCTCGACGGCGCTCCATATTTCGGACATCCCGTTCACCACCCCGGTGGCCGCGGTGCGCGTCGGCTTCATCAACGGCGAATATGTCCTGAACCCCACCTACCAGCAGATGGACGAGAGCCGGCTGGATCTGGTCGTGGTCGGCAGCGCCACCGAAGTGGTGATGGTGGAGGCCGGAGCGAGCGAGGTTTCGGAGAAGGAAGTCCTGGAGGCGATCTGGTTCGGGCAGCAGCACTGCCGGGCGCTGGTCGGGCTGCAGGAGGAGATGCGCGCCGCCCTCGGCAAACCGAAGCGGTCCCCCAAGCCGCGGGAGCTGGATGCGGCCCTCGTGAGCGAGATCGAGTCCGCCTGGAGCGACCGGCTCTACCAGGCGATGAAAATGCCGGTCAAGATCGAATCCTATCGGGCCATCGCCGCCCTTCAAGAGGAAGTGACGCGCAGCGTGCCCGAAGATCGGCCGGAGCGCCGCTCGCAGACGGGAGCCATCTTCCACGATCTGCACAAGAAGATCGCCCGGCGCGAGCTGCTGCAGAACCGCCGCCGTTTCGACAACCGCGCCCCCGACCAGGTGCGTCCGGTGCGCTGCGATGTCGGCATTCTGCCGCGCACGCATGGATCGGCCCTCTTCACACGCGGCGAGACCCAGGCGCTGGTCACCTGCACGCTCGGCACCTCCGAGGACGCCCAGACCCTGGACTGGCTCGAGGGGGAATCCGAAAAGCGATTCATGCTGCACTACAACTTCCCTCCCTTCTCGGTCGGCGAGGTGAAATTCCTGCGCGGGCCCGGGCGGCGCGAGATCGGCCATGGCGCCCTGGCGGAGCGGGCGCTGCTCCCTCTGATGCCTGACGAGGAGCTGTTCCCTTACACCATCCGCCTGGTTTCCGACATCCTGGAGTCGAACGGCTCGTCCTCCATGGCCTCGATCTGCGGTGGCTCGCTCTGCCTGATGGATGCCGGCGTGCCCCTGCGGGCACCGGTCGCCGGCGCTGCGATGGGGCTCGTGAAGGAGGGCGATGCGTACCAGATCCTGACCGACATCGCCGGGGTCGAGGATCATTACGGCGACATGGATTTCAAGGTCGCCGGATCGCGCGAGGGGATCACCGCGCTGCAGATGGATATCAAGATCCAGGGGATCAGCAAGGCGATCATGGCCGAAGCGCTCGACCAGGCGCTGCGCGCCCGCCTGCACATCCTCGACGTGATGCAGGGGACGATGGCGCAGCCGCGCGAGAACATCTCCACCTTCGCGCCGCGCATCTACACGATCCGCATCAACAAGGACAAGATCCGCGAGGTGATCGGACCGGGCGGCAAGATGATCCGGTCGATCATCGAGCGCACCGCCTGCAAGATCGACGTCGAGGACGACGGCCGCATCCACATCGCCTCGGTCGACGAAGCCTCCGCCCAGAAGGCGATCGACATCATCAAGGAGATCACGGCGGAGGCCGAGGTCGGCAAGACCTACACGGGCAAGGTGACCCGCATCGCCGCGTTCGGCGCCTTCGTGGAGATCCTCCCCGGCCTGGAAGGCCTGCTGCACATCTCCGAGCTGGCCGAGCACCGGGTGAAGGAAGTGCAGGACGAGATCAAGGAAGGCGAGGAGATTCTCGTCAAGGTTCTGGAAACCGACGGCGATCGTATCCGCCTGAGTCGCAAGGCGGTGATGCGCGATCAACGGATCGAGAGGGGCGAGGAAGTGCCACCGAGCGAGCCCAGTCGCGAATCGTCCCCGCGTCCGCCTCGCCGGCCTTATGGCGGCGGCGGTGGCGGCGGTGGTGGAAGGCGCCAGCCCTCACGGCACCGTTGATCCGCTGATCGCGGTCGCCCCCGGAGGCCCACATGAGACTCGGGACCTGGCTGCTCAGCAAAGGCAAGCTCACCGAGGACCAGTTGCAGCGATCGCTGCAGCATCAGTCGTTCTTCGGGGGCCGGCTTGGAAGCAGTCTGATCAAGCTCGGCTTCATCGACGAGGACATCCTCGGCGCCTACCTCTCCGACGTTTCGGGGAGCCCCTACGCGCCCCCTTCATTGCTCGAATCGGTGCCTCCTGATGTCATCGCCACGGTTCCAGGGCGGCTCGCCGCGCAGTACCGTGTCGTGCCGCTGGCCATCGAGGGCCGCCGCCTGCGTCTGGCGATGCGCGACCCCAAGGACTTGATCGCACTGGACGAGATCGCCTTCCTGACCGGCCTCTCGATCGACCCCTATGTGGCGACCGAATTCCGGATCCAGCGGGCCCTGCAGCGCTACTATCAGATGACGAGCGGCACCCCGACCCTCCCGGTGGCGAACGCGGCGGCCGAGCCGCCGTCACCGGCGGCCCCCGCGATCAGCTCGCGGCCAGGGCCGGCGCCGGGCGGTGCCTCGCCGGCGTCGTCATCCGGGCACGAGGTCGGGCTCGACGGGTACCCGCTCGATGCCGATTCGGATGCCATCGCCAACTCGATCACCGGCCGGACGCCTGCGGTACCATCCGCCGGCGGAGAAGCCGATCCGCAGCCGCCCACCTCCCTCGAGCAGTGGCGGCTCGCGCAGGAAGAGATCCCGGACGAAATCCCGGAACCGCCGCCGGCGGTCCCGATCATGAGCCCCGGTCGGGGGGGGACGGCGGCAGCCGCATCCCTGCCTCAGGCAGCCCCGCATCCGGCGCGCGTCACGGCGCCAGTCCCCGTCCTGGCGTCTCTCGTGGGCATGGCGCCGGCGGGCGGCACCGCGGGACCGAGCCTCGAAGCGACGGCGATCCGCCTGCGCCAGGCCGAAACGCGCGACGAGATCTTCAACGCGATTCTCGATTTCAGCGCCGCGCGCTTCCTTCGAAGCGCCCTGTTCATCGTCCAGGCCGACCGCGTGCTGGGCTGGGGCGGACGCGGCGGGGACATCGACCCGGCGCGGGTGCGACAGATCGTGGTGCCCCTCGATCGCCCTTCCCTCTTCGGGTTTTTCAAGAGCGGCGCGGATTACTACCACGGGCCGGTCGCTGAGCTGCCCGCGAACACCCGGTTTTTCCTCGATCTGGGATGCACTCCTCCCGCGCGGGCGCTCCTTCTGCCCCTGCTGATCAAGGAGCGCCCCACCGTGGTGTTGTATGCCGACAGCGGAGCCGAGCCGTCGGCGCAGGCCGACATCGCGATGCTCCGCCGCCTCCTGGGCAAGGCGGCACTGGCGCTCGAGGTCCTGATCCTCAAGAACAAGATCACGAGCCTGTGAACGCGCCGCCCGATCCTCCTCCGCTCAGCGCGGAGGAGCAGGGCCTCCTGCTGGGTATGGCGCGCCGGGCGATTCGCTCGACACTCTGCGGTGACCCTCTCCCGCCATCCGGCGGGATCCCGGTGCGTCTGCTGGAGCACCAGGGCGCCTTCGTCACCTTGCGCCAGGAGCGGGTCCTGCGCGGCTGCATCGGCATGGTGCCGGCCACCGATCCGCTGATCGAGACCATCCTTCGCTGTGCCGTGGCGGCGGCCCTGGAGGATCCGCGATTCCCGCCGGTGATCCTTGATGAGTTGCCCCGGCTGACCGTCGAGGTGTCGGTCCTCGCCCCGGCCCGGCTGGTGATCGACGTGGAAGAGATCGAGGTGGGGCGGCACGGCCTGATCATCGCGCAGGGGGGGCGGCGCGGCCTATTCCTGCCCCAGGTGGCGCTCGAGTACGGGTGGGACCGGCTCACCCTCCTGCGGGAGACCTGCCGGAAAGCGAACCTCGAACCGGACGCCTGGCAACGGGGCGCCCGGATCGAGGTGTTCAGCGCGCAGGTCTTTTCCGACGAGCCCGCGGGAGGCTTCGACTAGTCGACCTCGACCATGGTCCCGATGTGCATCTCGACCACCGAGTAGATGATCTTCGCCGTGGATGTGTGACTGCCGGTGCGGACCACGATCATCTGCCCCACCGGTTTGGCGGGGTACTCCTTGCCGTCATTGTCGTAGTGCAGGTCGGTGCCGTAGAACACCTCGCCTCCGAAGGCATAGTGATAGTCGGCCTGGTGCGGCCGGCGGGCCCGTCCGACCGGCTCGAACGCGGTCAGGAAGTCGCCCGGGGCGATGCCGTCCTCCTGCCCCAGATCGATGTCGACCATGTGGCCGGCGCCCACGTCATCGGTGGTGTCCTTGGTATGGATGACCACCCCGGTCGCCTTGCCGTTGCGATCGAGCCGCAGGCGATCGAAGCGCGGCACCGCGCGCTCAGGGATATTGGGCGCCTCGTACACCTGAAGCTCGTTTCCGACCCGGATCTCGTCGCAGGCGTAAGTGATCGTCGCGACCGCCGTGTCGGGAAGGACGCGGAGGATCTTCACGCCGCCGCGACGGTTGTAGTAGTAGCCCTCTGATTTCTCCGACACGGGGTGGAGGACCTTGCCTTCGCGCTCCACGATGCTGAACTCCGCGC
>JAYUCR010000121.1:0-5376 GCA_043740165.1 Acidobacteriota bacterium
CCGCAGCGCGGCGATGTCGAGCAGGGTCCTGCCGGCATACTCGGGCTGCGCATCGAACTGGGTCACCAGGAGGCCCTCGGGCGGCGCGACCTCGCGCACCGCGAACTCCGATTCCCGGAGGTCGGTGAAATCGCGCGCCGGGAACAGGACGGTCAGCGTCGACTGCCAGTACAAATAAGGATAGATGTCGCCGGTGACGTCGATCCCCTCGGCGCGCGCCGCCTCCAGCCGGGCGAGGAGCTGGTCCGCCTGCCCCCACAGGCTGCGCATCGCCAGCTTGGTATGGGAGATCTGCACCGGCAGACGTGCGGCGCGGCCGATGGCGATGATCTCGTCGATGGCGCTCCAGAAATGGCGATCCTCGCTCCGCACGTGGCTGATGTAGCGCCCGCCGTAGGCCGCCGCCGTGCGCGCCAGCGCCACGAGCTCCGACGTGTCGGAGTAGATGCCGGGGTCGTATTCGAGCCCGGTGGAAAGGCCGATCGCCCCGGCGCGCATCTCCTTCTCCAGAAGGTGCTGCATGCGACGCACCTCGCGCGCCGTCGCCACGCGCCGGAAATCCTCCCCGAGGATCCGGGACCGCAACGTGCCGTGGCCGGCGTAGGCGGCGACATTCACCGTGGGCGGGGTCTTCGCCAGGCGCGCGAAGAACGTCGCAAGCGGCCAGGGCGACTCGCCGTCCTGCCCGACGACGACGGTCGTGATCCCCTGGCTGACCGCGGCCGTGGCATCCAGGTGGTCGAAGATGTCGCCGTCGGCGTGGCTGTGGGTGTCGATGAATCCGGGCGCCAGGATCTTCGCGCCGGCGTCGATCACCTCCTCGTCCGGCCGCGGCGTCAGGTCGCCCACCTCAACGATCCGCCCCGCGGCGATCCGAACCGCCGCCAGGCGCCGCGGGGCCCCGGTGCCGTCGATCACCGTGGCATTGACGATGAGGGTGCCGCGCGGCGCACGCGTCTCCGCGGCGCTCGGCGCTGCGGCGGTCGGCGCTGCGGCGCTCGTTTCCATGGCGCGCGGTCCGGCAGGCAGGAATGCGCCGCAGGCCCCGGTCAGGGCCGCAAGAGCGATCGCGGCGGCGGTTCGGATTCTCAAGAGAGGGCTATCTTACGGCAGTTGCGGGAAACGGATGACGTTCGGCGCCGCGGCGCGGGCGCTGTGGCGCGCGTGCTTGTTGCGCGCCCGGTTCAGCATCGCCCGGGCCAGCAGATCGTCGAGGCTCTCTCCGTCCAGCGGGTAGACCGCGATGCCGATCGACACCCCCGCCCGCGCCGTCTGTCCCGTTTCCTCCAGGCGCAGCCCGAAGGCGTCGACCGCCTGCTGCAGTCGCTCGGCGAGCAGCGCCGCCGCCGCGAACCCGCTCCCCGGCAGGAGGGCCGCGAACTCGTCCTCCTGGAGGCGCACCAGGACATCCCGTTCGCGCAGGTGGCTCCGGAGGACGCGCCCCACCTCCATCAGGTACCGATCGCCGGCCGGCTGGCCGAAGCGGTCGTTGAGCGCCTTGAAATCGTCCATGTCCATCTCGAGAATCGCCAGCGGCTGGCCCGACTGCTGGCTCCGGATTGTCTCCTGCTCGAAGAGCTGCTTCAGGTAACGCCCGCTCGGCAGATGGGTCAGCTCGTCGGTGAGGCCCGATGCATCCGCGGCGGTCATCCGCCCGTTGCGCACCGCACCCGCGGCCAGACGCGCGATGATCTCCATCAGCCGGATGTGGTCGTCGTGGCAGGGCACCGCCACGGGGAAATAGAGCGTGATGACCCCCAGGATGTCGTCCCCCTGGCAGAGCGGGAAGGCGGCGACCGTCGCGTAGCCGGAGGGGTCGACGGAGGAGCCGGCCAGGTCGAGCTCGGCGTTGCCGGCGAATCGCGTGCTGCGGTGCTCCGCGGCCCACCCGGTGATCCCGGCGCCGATCCGCATGCGGCGGCCGCGCAGCGCCGCGGCGTTGGCGCCCGACACGAAGCGCGCCGTCAGCTCTTCGCCCGCCGACTGCGCCATCCAGACGATGCAGGTGCGATACGGCACCAGCTGCGCGATCTTGCTCACGACCAGGTCGAGGACCTCGGTCAACCGCACCGACGATCCGAGAGTCTGGGCGATCTCGTAGAGGGCGTACACTTCGCGCTGCGCGGCATGGATGTCCGGAATCCCGGCGCTCCGCCGGCCGCCGTGCAGCGGCCGCGGCACCTCGTCGTGCGGCGCCGCGCCGCCCGGTCCGACCCCGCCCCGCCCCTCCTCCGCGACGATGCCGCGATGCAGCGCATCGCCGAATCCGCCGGCGTCCATCACGGGGCGATCGGGCCTCAAGTCCCCTTCGTCGTCCGTGCGGCTCCCCTCCGGGTCGAGCCCGTCCGGGGCCGCCACCACCGCGTCGAGGTGGGTCAGAAGCGCCTGCACCACCTCCGGATCGAAATGCACCGCCGACCAGGCGGACAGGAGCGCCGCGGCGCCTTGAGGGTCCATCCGGCCGCGGTAGGAGCGCTCCGAGGTGAGCGCCTCGAAGGCGTCGGCCACCGCGAGCACCCGCGCGGCACGGGGAATCGTCTCGCCGCGCAGCCGGTCCGGATAGCCGCTGCCATCCCAGCGCTCATGATGATGGCGGATCACCCGCAGGACCGGCTCCGGGAGGCCGGCCGGCGCCAGCAGGGCGGCGCCCGCCGCGGGGTGCGTGCGCACCTTCTCGAACTCCTTCTCCGACAGCCGGCCCGGCTTGTTGAGGAGATGATCCGGGACCACCAGCTTGCCGACGTCGTGCAGCAGCGCCGCGACGCGCAGGGTCTTGATCTCGTCCGCCGGCATGTCGAGGCAATGCGCCAGCGTGCCGGCGTACGCCCGCACGCGACGGGTGTGGCCGCGGCGGAACGGATCGCGGCCGTCGATGGCGCAGGTCAGGGCATCGAGGCTCGACAGGTGCAGCGCCTGCTGGCGCTCGCTCTCCCGCCGCTGCCGCGCCGCGCGGAGGGACGCCGTGCGCGCCGCCAGGACCGCCGCCGCGAGCGCGGCCGCCAGGCCCGCGACCAGGCCCGCCACCAGGCCGAGGCTGAGCCATCCCGGAAGGGTCAAGACCGTCATGTCGGCGTCCTCATACAGGTAAGTTCGAGCCGGCCCCGTGGGGAGGACACGGGGCCGGCTCACCGCGGGTTCGCCCGCGGAACGGTCCGATCAATAGTCCAGGAAACGCAGCCCCCAGATCAGGCTGCTGTCGCCGATGAAGTCGCGGCGATAGCCCCAGATCAGGCTCGAGGCATCGACCGAGAAGAAGGCGTCCGGCATCAGGCCGGCGCGCCAGGCGGCGGCCGGGCTGGAATCGAGGCCGTACCAGGAATCGCCCTGACCCACCGCGACGAAGTCGTCGGAGAACAGGCCATCGACCCACTGCACCTCGGCGCCCCAGACGTCCCGGCGGCCGCCCCAGATGAGGCTCTGCGCGTAGGCTTCCTGTTCGGGATCGAGAACCGCCAGGCTCCCGACCCAGCTGCGTCCCCAGATGAGGCCCTCGCCCCAGACCACCCGCTCGCCGGCGATGCGGCTCTCGGAATGCAGCAGGGCTAGTCCATTGAGCAGCAGGTCCGACGGCCCTGACGAGCCGGCACCACTGCGCTGCAGAGCGTCCGCCAGGCGCACGGCCCCTTCGATGTTGAGAAGGCCGGCCCCCTGCTCGAACAGATCGGCGCCGTCGAGGACCTGGGCGCTGTACATCAGGAGTGCCTTGACCTGTTTCGGCGTGAGCGCCGGATCGGCCTGCAGCATCAGCGCGACCGCGCCCGACACCACCGGCGCCGACATCGAGGTGCCGCTCAGGACCATGTAGGGGTTGCGGCTCCTGTCGCCGGTCGGCACGTCGAGCTCGGGGAACCGATTGACGATCAGGTTTCCCGGCCGCTCCAGGGAGACGATGCGCACGCCGGGGGCCACCAGGTCGGGCTTCGCCAGCGCGTCATGCACCGGCTTGCCGGTCTCCGCATCGATACGCCCGGACCAGGTCGGGCCGCGCGACGACCACACCGCCACGGTGTCGTCCGACCGGGCGTCGGTCCCGTGCGTATCGGCCGCGCCGACCGTGATCGCCGCGGGGGAGATTCCCGGCGACGCGATGCCGCCATAGACGCGCCGCCCGTCCGGGTCGAGACCGAAGTTGCCGGCAGCGGCCACGACGACGATGCCGGCATCGACGGCGCTCTGCACGGCGCGGCAGAGGGGATCGTCCAGGTAGGAGTCGATCGGCGGCGCCGCGAGCGACAGGTTCAGGACACGGATGTTGCGCGACTTCTGGTTGAGGACCGCCCAGTCGATCGCGGCGACCACCCGGCTGATCGTGCCATGCCCCCGGCCGTCCAGCACGCGCAGATCGAAGAGGCCGGCACCGGGCGCGATGCCGGCGTAGTCGACGCCCTTGGCGCTCCACGACGATCCGTCGCCCGCCATGATGCCGGCGACGTGGGTGCCGTGCCCGAACGGGTCTCCTTCATTCCCCAGGCCGGTGAAATCGACCGTCAGGATTTCGCGTCTCCGCCCGCCGGTCCTCAGATCAAAATGATCGAAGTCGATTCCGGAATCGATCACCGCGATGCCGACGCCCCGCCCGTCGAGACCACCGATGCCGTAGGCGAGTGTGACCGGTGCCTTGTCGCGGCCGTGCAGGTCACCCTGGACCAGCGGCGATATCGAGCCGAGGCTGGCGCCGGTGGTCGTCTGCAGATGGCTCACGACTCCGGTGACGACGCGGTCCGGGGTGACGTAGTCGAGCCCCTCGACCTCGATCAGCCCACCCACCTGTTCGATCGGCAGATCGATCACCATCTGATCGACGGTGCGGTACGACCCCTGGACGACTCCCCCCATCGCCCCGACGGCGTTGAGGATCGAGCCTGTCTTGCCGCGCTGCAGGCTGGCGACCACCCTGACAACCTGTCCCTTCTGGCCACTTTTGAGCGCGGCCTGCAGGTCGGGAGCGAGCCGGGCTTTAGGGGGTCCCACCTTGGAAGGGCCTGCGATCAGGCAGGTGCCCGCGAGCAGTACCCCGAGGATTGCGGCGCAGAGAAGGCTGGTCAGGCGTTTCATGGCGACCGGCCTATCGCAATGGCCATACCAGACCCCGAAAATGGTCTCCATCCCGGCAGCCGGATCCATCCGTATCGCACTGAATCGATGCTGGTTGGCGCCGAGCCTTCAAGCCCGGACGCGGCCTCGATCGGCGGCGCGCAATAATCGTCAGCCCTGGTGGCGGTGATTGAAATCCACCCACGGGTCCCTGCTCCGCCACGACGACTCCGTCGGTCCGCGCCGACAACATTTTGTTCTACAAGTAGTTACAGTGATGATGCGGACGTGGTCATGGCTGACGCCGCGATGTGGGACCAGTGGGCAGGGTCGGATTACCGA
>JAYUCR010000122.1:0-2188 GCA_043740165.1 Acidobacteriota bacterium
CCGGGGCGCGCGACTACTACCGCAAGGCGCTCCGCGCGGCGCAGACCGAGGCTCCCGTCAAAGGGGTCCTGAGCGAAGGCGACCGCAAGGCCGTCGCGGCCGCTTCCACGGCGGACCCCCTGGCCACGGCCCCCGCGGCAACACACCTGGCGGCGCCCCCCCTGGAGGCGCCGATGGGGAAGACACTCTTCGGGACATTCACGGCGCCGCTGCGCGCCGGCAAGGTCACCGATCCCGGCACCGATCCGCGCGGACCGGACCCCTCCGCGGTCTACGCGCAGGTGAACGATTACGCCCGCTCCCTGCGACGCCGGATGGCCCGGGGCTGAACCGCAGGGATCGGCACGCCCATGGTAGACTCCGCACCAGGCAATCGCTTCCGGCTGGATACGCATGACGGACCCGACCATCTCATCGCTCATCGCCGTTGCGGAAGGCGGGGACCGCTCCGCGTCGGATCGGCTGTTCGCGGCCTTGTACTCGGAGCTGCACCGGCTGGCGAAAGCGCAGCTGGCGCGCGGCGCGCGAGGCTTGACGCTCGGCACGACGACCCTCCTGCATGAGGCTTATCTCGACATGGCGGCGCGCGAGAGCGCCGTCTTCCCCGACCGCGGTCGATTCATGGCCTACGCGGCGCGGGCGATGCGCGGTCTCATCATCGATTACGCGCGCAACCGCGGGGCGCAGAAGCGGGGCGGGCTGTTCGAGATGATTCCCATCGATTCCGGGGTGGCTGACGGATTGACCGACGAGAAGGAGCTGACGCGGATCAGCGAGGCTCTGGACGAGCTCGGGATCATCGACCCGGACCTCGTTCAACTGGTCGATCTCAAGTTCTTTTGCGGGTTCTCGTTCGCCGAGATTGCGGCGATGCGCGGCCTGTCGGAGCGCACCGTGCAGCGGGATTGGGAGAAGGCCCGGATCTTTCTCCATAACGCACTCGGGAACCCGTTCTGAATCCCCGGGACGGAATCGATGCCCCGCCTCACCCCTGAACGCTGGCGCTTCGTCGGCCCGCATCTGGACCGCGCCCTCGATCTTCCCGCCGAAGCGCGCGCTGGCTGGCTCGCCGCGCTGCGCCTCGAGGATGCGGCCCTGGCGGCCGACGTGGAGGCGCTGCTCGAAGAGCACGCCACCCTCGACAAGGAAGGCTTCCTCGCGACCGGCCCGGCACCGCGGCCTGAGCAGACTTCGCTGGCCGGCCTCACCGTCGGCTCCTACACCCTCAGCGCGCTCATCGGCCAGGGTGGCATGGGCAACGTCTGGCTCGCGGAACGCAGCGATGGCCGCTTCGAGGGAAAGGCGGCGGTCAAGCTGCTGAACGTCAGCCTGATTGGCCGCGAAGGCGAGGCCCGGTTCGAGCGCGAGGGGAGCCTTCTCGCCAGGCTGCGCCATCCGCACATCGCGCACCTCATCGACGCGGGGGTGTCGTCGCTCGGGCAGCCCTACCTGGTACTCGAGCACGTCGACGGCGAGCGGATCGACCGTTTCTGCGATGCCGGGAACCTGGGGATCGACGCGCGCATCCGGTTGTTCATGGATGTCCTGGACGCCGTCGCCTTCGCCCACGCGAACCTGGTCGTGCATCGCGATCTCAAGCCTGCCAACGTGCTCGTCGGCAAGGACGGCCAGGTCAAGCTCCTCGACTTCGGGATCGCCAGGTTGCTCGAGCCGGAGGGGAGCGTCCGCGCGGCCGCCGCGCTGACACGGGAGGGCGAAACGGCCCTGACGCCGGAGTACGCCGCGCCCGAGCAATTGACCGGAGGCCCCATCACGACCGCCACGGACGTCTATGCGCTGGGCGTTCTCCTCTACCTCCTGCTCACCGGCCAGCATCCGGCCGGTGAGAACAGCACCTCGCCCGCCGCGTTGATCAAGGCCGTCCTCGAGAAGGAAGCGCCGCGGCCTTCCGACGCGGTGGTGACGGCGGGAGAAGAGGCCGCGGCCAGGCGCGCCACCAACCCACGACGGTTACACCGTCGCTTGCAGGGCGATCTCGACAACATCGTCCGCAAGGCGCTCAAGAAAGACCCCCGCGATCGCTACCCCTCCGTCGAATCGCTGGCGGATGACCTGCGCCGCCATCTTGACCACCAGCCGGTCCTCGCGCGGGCCGACTCGTTCGTCTACCGAGCGTCCAAGTTCGTGCGCCGGAATCGCGGCGGCGTCGCCGCGGCGGGTCTCGTGC